>JAAANX010000088.1 GCA_009909085.1 Cyanobacteria bacterium GSL.Bin1
AAATTCGTTCAGTTCTTTCTACAGCTAGAAAACAAGGTCGCAATCTTCTGCAAGTTTTAACCCAGGTTCTCCGAGGTGAGGTCATTATTTTCGTCTAGATTCGACTACCTCGGCAGTTACATATTAAATTGAAACTCAATCACATCTCCTTCTTGCACCCCATAATTTTTCCCTTCTGAGCGCACTAGCCCTCTCTTCAAATTAGATCTATCGGAAGAGCAATATCATTGCAAAAATTGTTGATGTTCTTTACTGGTTAATCCCTCTTGTAGCGTCATCATGACCTGTTGCATTTCCCCAGCAATTAAAGCGACTTGATTTAACCATAAGCCTGGAAAAACTTGGCTGTAAACAATTCCTTTGTCATTAGGAGTCACAGACAAATAATTTCCTTGTTGCAAGTAAAACCAATCCAACTGTTGTTCCATCACTCGCCACACTAGATATTCTTTAACCCCATTACGACGATAAACTTGTTTTTTTTCATAGAGATCGATAGAAGCGCTACTGGCTGCAATTTCGATCACCATCTCTGGCGCACCAACAATATAACCCTCTTCATCAATGGAAGTTTGACCGCCACGGTTAGAATCAAAGAGCAAAACAGCATCAGGTTGAGGTTCATTGTCTAAATCTAGTTTAATCGTGGCGTTATCTCCTAAACGAACCCCAGGTGTTGCAATTTTATAGTTCCAAAGCCATCCGATTAGATTGGCGTGAGGTTCAGCATGAGGTTCAAATCTGAGAGGAGATGCCATGTAAACTTTTCCTTCGATTAATTCTGCCTTTTTGAGGTGAGGCATTTTTTGATAATATTGCTCAAATTCATAACGGGAAAGTCGATCTCCGTTTTCTAAAATGGGAGTTGAAATATTCATAGATGACAGTGTTCTTGCCAGGTCATACTTTCATTTTAGTGACGATCGCGCTGCCAAAAAAAGACCAGCCAAGGGGAGTGGTTGGTCTAGCTGGCTGCATTGGAAGGAGAAAATTTAAGTTGCACCAAGACCGTCTGACGCTGCTGTAGAAATCAGTTTAGTGCTTGGCTTTCAGCAGACCCTAATTTAAACATTAAAGCGAAACTCAATCACATCGCCTTCTTGCACCACATAATCTTTCCCTTCTGAACGCACTAGACCTTTTTCTTTAGCTGCGGCTAGAGATTTTAATTCTGCTAATTTTTCATAACTAATCGTTTCAGCACGAATAAATCCGCGTTCAAAGTCAGAGTGAATCACACCGGCTGCTTGGGGAGCTTTCATTCCCGCACGAATCGTCCAAGCGCGCGTTTCAGTTTCGCCGGTTGTGAGATAGGTACGAAGTCCTAATAACTCATAGGTTGCCCGAATCAGAGACTGTAATCCTCCTTCTTGAACACCGAGAGACTCTAAAAAGTCTGTTTTTTCTTCTTCTGACAATTCAATGAGTTCTGATTCGACTTGTGCAGAAATCACAACGACTGATGCCTTTTCTTGCTGTGCTAATTCTCGTACTTGTTCCACCCATTGATTGCCAGTGGCTAAATCATCTTCGGAAACATTCGTGGCGTATATAATCGGTTTTTTGGTTAGTAAACCAAGGGGTTTGATGATCGCTTCTTCATCTTCTGTGAGTTCGACTTGGCGAACGGTTTTTCCTTCATTAATTACAGCTGCCAGTTTTTCTAACAGTTCTAATTCAATTTGTGCGTCTTTATTTTTCTTCGCTTCTTTACGCGTGCGAGTAAGGCGTCGCTCAATTTGCGCTAAATCAGCTAAAGCCAATTCTAAATTAATCACTTCAATGTCACGCACCGGATCCACCGAACCCGAAACATGGACAATATCATCATTTTCAAAGCAACGCACCACATGAACAATGGCATCCACTTCGCGGATATTGGCCAGAAACTGGTTCCCCAGTCCTTCCCCTTGACTCGCCCCTTGCACTAACCCAGCAATGTCTACAAATTCGATGCGGGTGGGAACAATGCGCTGGGAATTGGAAATTTCAGCCAGTACGTCTAGACGTTCATCAGGAACAGCAACCACTCCCACATTCGGTTCAATCGTACAGAAGGGGAAATTAGCTGCTTCTGCTTTTGCGTTGGCAACAAGGGCGTTAAAAAGGGTTGATTTACCGACGTTTGGGAGTCCGACAATTCCTGCTCTAAGCATTTTTGTTATTGGTTATTGGTTGTTAGAAACATCTTTACATTATTCGTTCTTTGTCCTTGGCCTAAGTAACCAATGACGAGTGACCAATCGTAATCTATTATCCATTATCACTACTTCCATGATCAATTGATGGACAGCAAAAAAACTGACACAGGTTCTTTACAGGGGTTAAGTCTGTTTACGGATAATGCCTCTGGCAGGTTTTTTGACATTTTTCGCGGAATTTTTGCTTAATCTGGGGTAAAACGTTTATTCTGCTAGAGAAACTAAAGTTTTTTGTTATTTGTGTGGTGGAGGATTTTTTTACGTGAGTCATCAAAATGGGGTTTCGCAAGAAGAACTAGAGACGGATCATTCGTCTCGTCATGGCAATCAGTCATTGCGAGTCGGAGTGATTGGGGTTGGCAATATGGGACAACACCATACTCGGGTTCTAGGTTTACTCAAGGATGTGGAGTTGTATGGGGTTGCTGATATTAATGTGACTCGTGGACTCGATATTGCCAGTAAGTACCGGGTGCGCTTTTTTGAAGATTATCAGGATTTGTTAGCTTGTGTGGATGCAGTTTGTATTGCTGTGCCTACCCGATTACATTATCAAGTGGGATTGCACTGCTTAAATGCCGGGGTTCATGTTTTAATTGAAAAGCCGATCGCGGCGAGTATTGAAGAAGCTGAATTCTTGGTCAATGCAGCGGCAGAAAATAATTGTATTCTACAAGTGGGCCATATTGAACGCTTTAATCCTGCGTTTCAAGAATTGAGTAATGTTTTGAAAACGGAAGACTTGCTAGCGGTAGAAGCCCATCGCATGAGTCCTTATTCCCAACGGGCCAATGATGTTTCAGTTGTCCTCGATTTAATGATTCACGATATTGATTTATTATTAGAGTTAACCGCTAGCCCAGTGGTCAAGTTAACCGCAACCGGGACGAAAGCGGAAGAGGATGGTTATTTGGATTATGTCACTGCCACTTTAAGATTTGCTAATGGCGCGATCGCGACATTAACTGCGAGCAAAATTACCCATCGTAAAATTCGCAATATTTCTGCCCATTGTAAAAATGCCTTAATTGAAGCCGATTTCTTAAATAATGAAATTCTGATTCATCGTCAAACCACTGCCGATTACACCACCAACTATGGACAGGTTTTATATCGTCAAGATGGACTTATTGAAAAGGTTTATACCAGTAAAATTGAACCGCTTCATGCAGAATTAGAGCATTTTGTCAGTTGCGTTCGCGGGGGAAACCAACCCTCTGTTGGTGGAGAACAAGCGTTAAAAGCCCTGCGTTTAGCCAGTATTGTGGAAAAAATGGCAAAGGAAAGTCAGGGCGGGGAAAAAAACTTTCAAGAATTAACCCTGAAGGATTATCCACTACTCGCGAATAATGGCAAAGTGGAGAAACTAACCGAATGGAGTCAATCACAATGGCAGTGAACAGAGATCATTATACACTTCTTAGGGCCACAATCGGATCCAGTTTGGCGGCTTGACGAGCCGGAATCACCCCAAAGGATAAACCAATTCCCGCCGAAACACTCACGGCAACAATAACTGCCGGGACAGAAATTTGTGCCGGTAAAGGAGAAATACTGCCGGCAACAATGACAATTCCACCGCCAATGACCGTCCCAAAGAAACCCCCTAAAACAGCCAGAACGGTTGCTTCAATCAAAAATTGAGTGAGAATATCTTTTTCTCTGGCCCCTAATGCTTTACGGAGTCCAATTTCTTGGGTGCGTTCCGAAACAGAAACCAGCATAATATTCATCACCCCAATGCCACCGACTAAAAGAGAAATTCCCGCGATCGCAGCTAGCATCGCCGTTAAACCACCCGTAACCGTTCCGACGATATTGAGAATATCTTGCTGAGTTTGGACGGTAAAATCATTTTCTCCGGTAAGATTGTGTCTGAGTCGGAGTAAATTTTCAATTTGAAATTGAGCCGCCCGAATACTGCTTTCATTCTTAGCAGATACAGCAATAAAGGTCAAATTCATCCCATAAACAGATCGACTGCCCACAATTTGATTTGCCATTGTAGTAAGAGGAATATAAACCGTATCATCTTGATTATTCCCTAAAAATGCTCCTTTCGGTTCCATTACACCAATTACTTTAAAGCTTGAATTCTTAACCCGAATTTGCTTCCCGATGGGATTATCTAAACCAAAAAACTGTTCGGCAATTTCTGATCCTAAGACGGCAACACGACTATTTTTATCTAAGTCCATCTCTCGAAGGAAACGGCCCTTGTCAATTTCAAAACTGCGAACACTTAAAAATTCTGGTGTCACCCCAAAAACAGAATCACTACTATTTTTATCTTGGTACGTAATCACTTCATTACTGCTAATTTGAGGCGCAACGCCTTCAATACTAGGCACTTGTTCAGCAATCGCTTTTGCATCTTCGTAAACTAGGGTTTGTGGAAGATCAAAGGTGGTTTGACGTTCTTCCCGAGAACCGGGTGTAATAAATAAAGTATTGGGACCAAGAGATTGAAACTCATTTTTGGCTAATTCCTGTGCGCCCTGTCCAATGCCAACCATAGCAATCACAGAGGCATTGCCAATCACAATCCCCAACATCGTGAGGCTGCTACGGAGTTTATTGGCTGTCAGTGTCGCAGTGGCCATGCGAATGGTCTCGATCAGTTGCATGGTGATATTTCTTAAATTTGTCAATGATTAATAGTGAGAAGAGAGGTGTTCTCTTTCTGAGAAGGCATCATCTCTAACACGATACTATTATAGATAATCGTTATTTTCCCTCAATCCGCAAGAGGGATGGAATGAATAATAATGTCTTGTTGCTAGACAATAGTTCCACCCATCAAAAATCATGCAGAATACCCGCTTAAATTTATTATTAAGTAATCTCTCTGGTCAAGTTCGTCAGTTTTTTATCAATCCCTGGCGCAAAATAACATCGTTATTAATTAGTTTACTTCTCGGAATTTTTATGGGAATTAGTATTGTCACGAGTGCTGGTCAGGAAGGACGTTTAGATATTGTTGTTGCGGCGCTTTTACTCATTTTAACTGAAGTGATTAGTTGGTTGGTTTATCGGCAAACTTCTGGACAGAATAGTGAAAACCGATCCGGATTGATTGAAGTGGTAAATACCTTCAAAATTGGCTTAGTTTACAGTTTATATATTCAAGCCTTTATTTTAGGATCTTGATCTTGACTCTTAATTCCTCTTTATCAATTAACTCCTAATGACTACTGAAATTGTGACAGACTGACAAGGCCTCCCGTTGACTGTTGTCTAAAGTTTCTAGATAATCTTTCAACCAAGAACAAGCGTAGTCAAGGGGATTCAAATTCATTACTTTGTCTAAATTCCATAAAATTAAGGTCGTACCGTCTCCGCCAGAGGCTAAGTGCAACCCGTCTGGACTAAAACTAACTTCCATGACGCTTGCGCTATGACCATAAAGCGTGGTGAGATATTGCCCTTGCGATGACCATAAGGTGACTGTTCCATCCACCCCCCCAGCAGCAATCATCTTCCCGTCAGGGTTAATATCAACGGAACTAAAACGCTGATTGTGTTTCCCTTCTAATTTGTGTAATAATTCTCCTTCAGGTGTCCAGAGTTGAACCGTTCCATCTTGACTCGCAGAGGCAATCATTTCACTGTCAGGAGAAATGGCAACGCCCCAAATCCCCCTTTCATGCCCTTCCCAAATCTGCAACACTTCCCCTGCGCGATCGCGCACCCAAACGGTTCCATCTTGACTGGCGGAGGCAAAAAACTGACGGTTCGGGCTATAAGCCAAGCGCCAAACCCGACTTTCCTGTCCCTCTAAAATGTCGCGAAATGTGCCATCCATCCCCCAGCGCTCGATGGTGCCATCTTCGGAACCAGACAAAATTTCTTTACCGTCAGGATCGGCAAGCAATATGAAAGAGGAAGCAAATAAGGGACCGATTGTGGCTTGAACTGAACCATCCAATCCGAAAACTGTGATTTCTTTTTTGTTATTTGTGGTCAGAATAGATTGACCGTCAGGGGTAAACTGCGCTGATCCCCCATAATCTTCTGTTAAGCGCCGAGGTTGAGTTAAAGCGTTTCCTTCCCGTTTCCACAGTCGGAGCAGTTCTGCTTCTGTTGTAACCCATTTGCCATGGGGACTAAAATTAATTTCCCAAATCGTCCCTTGATGATCGTAGTTGCGAGTTAAGAATTCCGACTCTGATCGCCATAGCCGTGCGGTTCCATCCGCACTCACCGACGCGATCGCGCTTTCATCATCACGCCAAGCAACACTGCGTCCCCCTGCTTGATGACCAAGAAATGATCGCAGCAAAGCGCCATCCTCTTGCCAAATTTTCACCGCGCCATCTAAACTGACCGAAGCGATTTTTTTGCCGTCAGCCGTTAAATCAATGCCCCACACTTCTCCCTCATGGGCGGGAATGGTTTTCAGCAGTGTGCCGTCAAGTTGCCAAAAGCTAATCGTTCCCTGAGCGTCAGCAGAGATAATTTCTTGACGCAGGGGATGAAATTTGATGTCCCACGCGCCCCCAGGATGAACGGAAAATTGATGCAACAATTTCCCTGAACGTTCCCAGATAAAAACCGTTGCTTCCCGCGACATACTCCCTGCAACTAATTCCCCGGTGGAATTAAAATCCACACTCCAGAGTGGATTGTTAGGCTCTGTAAACGTTTGCAGCAACTCCCCTGATCGCGAAAAGAGTTTAACCTCAGTGTCCGAGGAAGCGGTGGCAATGGTTTGATTGTCTGGACTCCATCTGACTTTCCAAATTGGGTCTTGATGGGCTTTAATCATCCATTCCTGCTGCACTGCGTTTAAATCTTCAATATTCCACAACGCCAGGTTTCCCACCAGATCAACGGCTACCAAGCTCCGACCGTCTGGGCTAATATCAACGCTAAATGTTGTTACTTCCATTGGTAAGGTTGTGATTAAGGTGCCATTGGGTTGCCAAAGTTTAACGTTTCCCTCAACGCTAACCGTTGCCAGACAGCGATGCCTACGGCTCGGTCTCCGACCTACGCGAGGACAGAAAGCCACATCCAGCGCTTCTCCATCATGAAGCAGACGGTTAAACTCATCTATGCCAAAAATCGCGGTCTGAAAAGCCCGATCTAAGTCAGTTGCGAGGCTTGGGTCAAGATTGGCTCCTTGGGCTTGAACGGCTGCTTGAATGGCTGCTAAAAGTGCATCTAAACGGCGTTCTGAGGCAAACAATCCTTCTGAGGCGGAAACCAGAGAACGGATATTGCTGACCACAGCGCGACGATATTGAGAGGACGCGATCGCGCCTAATCCTGCCACAAAAATCAGGGCAAGACTAATCCCGCCTAGGGCAAAACGTTGCCAACGATTCACCCGCTTTTGTTGGTGCAGGGCGGTTTGGGCTGCTTGCGCTCGTTCTGCTTCCAACTTTAACTGAAGTTCTTGGCGATCAACGGTTTGACTAGCGCTTAAAAACTCATAGTCGAGATCGCTCAAACTTTTTCCCTGCGCCCAAGTTTGAGCATCAATCAGGGCTTGACCGCGCAATAAGCGAGAGGTATCTTGATAATTGGAAGTTTCCCACGCCTGCAAGTTTTCTGCATAGGGACGCAGTTGCGACAGTTGTCGGGCCACCCAATCTTCATTAAACACGGCTCGATAGATCGGATTTCTAATTTTTAAGGTTCCCGCTTTTCGGACTAATAAACCGCTTAAGATCAGGTCGATTTGTTCTCGACTGTTATCGCTAGCAATGGGTTCTCCAGCAAGCAGTCTTTGATAGATGCCTAAGATGCGTCCCACTCGCTCTGAGTTCCGCAACAAACGATCGGCAATCGTTCGCAGATGTTCCGGTTCGTCTTGGGATTCCCAACGTTCAATCAGGCGCGATCGCGCTATGGTTTCAACCCCGGCTTGTTCTTCCCCTGCTGATACCATGTCTGGATCAACTGTTATGAGAAGTTTGCAGAGTTTTTGCGTGAGAAACGGTTGTCCCCCTGTTTGTTGTAAAACAGCTTTAATGATGGTTTTTGGATTTTGCCACCCTTGAAAACCGGTGAGCAACGGTTGAACTTCTTGCCACTGGAATCCAGTTAAGGCAATGGAACGTCCGATATTAAACGGAGTACGTTTGGGGTCATTAATCAAATCGCCGGGAACCGCAACTCCAAATAGAGCAAAGGTTAACCGTTGATAGTTCCGATTAATTGCTCGTTGGTTATAGCAAAAGCGAATTAAGGCAAAAAAGTCAGTGACCGGAAAGTCTAGGGCTAAAATGCTATCGACTTCATCAATAAAAATAATGAGGGCTTGCTGGGGATAATGGGGTAAAACAACCTGTTCTAAAATAGCTCTCAATTTCTGCACGGGAGAAAGCGTCTCTTGTTCTTGCCACCAACTGACGAGGTGAACCGCACCGAACAGATCAAACTGTAACCAGAGTTCGCTGGCAATGCCGAGATACCATCGTTCCGGCGTAATATTTTCAGTGCCGATAATGCTGAGATCCAGCCAGACGCAACGGCAGCCTTCTTTTTCCAAGCGCGATCGCGATCGAACCAATAAAGAAGACTTCCCCATTTGTCGGGAATCAAAGATATAACAATATTCCCCTGCCTTCAGGGCTTGCAACAGTTGATGATCAGCGTTTCGCTCAATATAACAAGGAGCTTGTGTCGGTAAAGCCCCACCCACTTGATAAAAAAAATCACTCCCCATAACCCTCTAGGCAATTCCTAATAATTGTTGTTCAAAATACTGACGGTATAAGGTACAACTGATTTGACTTTTATGACCTTGAATGGTGATTAATCCTAACCCTTCGAGTTGGTAAGCTGCGATCGCGTCCAGTTCTAAACTCTGATCCGTTTTTAACAGTTGTTCCATTGCTTCTCGCAAAGCGCGATTCTGCTTTAGAATGGTCAAATATCCCTGTAGATGATGGCGAAAAATACCATTGAGATCTTCAGCTTGCTTTAAAAGATGAGTCAAATTGAGGTCCCCCCGAGACAAGTGGTAGAAGGCAACATTTAGCAAATAGGGGTGTCCGTTTAAAAAGTCAAGGATTTGTTGTGCCTGATCGATCCTCCACTCTTCAAAACCATAACGTTTTGCCAACTCTAATGTCTGTTCTAGATTGAAAGGAGACAGTTGAATCGGTAATCCCACATTAAAAGGAGATTTTGACCAGTGAAGGGGGATATACATTTCTGTAGAATAAGACAAAACGAGGCGTATTTTTTGCCACCCTTGATTACTTTTTGAAAGTTCATAGCAGGAACGCAGTAATGGTAAAAAATCTTGCACTACTGTTGGGTACTTAAAAACTCGATCTAGTTGATCGAAAATCAACAGGAAAGGGGTTTGGATCTGGGATAAAACTCCTTTTTCTAGAAAATAACGATAGCTAAACGTACTTCCTAAGGTATCTTCCCAATAATCTTCCACATATACAGGGAGTTGTAATTGCTCAATCAAATTACAACAAATCCAATAGAGTAACCGATCCAAAGAAGCGAGAATTTCAGTCTCTGCTGCTTGGAAATCAAGAAAAACTTGGCCATAATTTAAGTTTTGACCTTCATTCATTACCCGTAGCAGTAATGATGTTTTTCCCATTTGCTGCGGACCCTTAATCCGTACTAAGTAATTAGCATCGTAAATTGCTTCCCAAGCAAGGCTTTCCACTGGAGGACGTGTAATATATAACTTGGAATTAACGGATAAAACGCCTCCCGGAAAAAGCATTTCTCTAGCCTGTTGTGAACAAGAGTCTGTTGTCAAAGCACTCAAGGATGAGGCTAGTTCATTTTCTCTTTGTTGAGAAAGCTCATATTCTCTCAAGACAAACCCAAAGTTTCCTTTGGAAACTCGTTTCCCTAGCCTTTGTGAAAGTTCGTGCCATAACTGAGATCCCACATCTTTGAGATAACATTCACTATAACCACTGAGCGCTTCCATCTGTTTATAGTTATATCCTTGCCAACTTTGTTCAAGGACTTTGGTTTCAGCTACTGTGAGGGGTCGACATAGCAGCGATCTTTGGATCAGAAAGAGTAAACGATTAAATTCCATTGAATCAATAATAATCAGTATAAATATTGATTGCTGAATGTATATTAGTGTATAGCGCTACTGGTTCAGGTTAGGACATTACAAAAAGCTAGCAACCGAGACAGTCGTACTACTAATTCACTTAAAACGTCCTAACCTCCTTGCGTACTGCTATATAAGTAATCACCTAATCAAGATTTACTATAATCTGAGAATAATACTTTGGCTAGTCCTGAATCGACTTGGGAATAATGCTTGTAACGAATTACTTGTTTCAGCTTTCAAAAATCAAGTTCTATGATGTTATTGGATATGAGATCTCAGTTTCAATGCTGTAAAAGGATGAACTAATGATCGCTCCCGTAATTGCGGTACTTTCTCCTCTTCCTTGGTCTGAGGTTGCTGCTCGTTTAATACTTGCTATCGCTTTAGGAGGAATGATTGGTTGGGATCGTGAATTTGAAAGTAAATCAGCTGGTCTGCGAACGAACATGTTGGTGAGCTTAGGGGCAGCTTTAGTGATTTTAGGCGTGTTACAGAGTGGAATTGGTCAGCAAGATGAAAGCCTAGTGGGGCGGAGTATTCAGGGAATTTTAACCGGTGTCGGATTTGTGGGTGCAGGGGCAATTTTACAACGAGATAAAGTGCATGGACTGACTACCGCAACTGCAATTTGGATTTCTTCCGCTTTAGGGATTGTCAGTGGATTGGGGCTTTGGCAACTAGGATTAATGGGCTTGGGGTTGACCATGATCATTTTGCGGGTTATGAAATTATTAGAAAAGTGAACCTTAATCAGAAGAATTACTCTCATATTGCTCTGGTGCTGATTGATAAATTTTAATTTTCATAACTTTCTTGCAATGACTGAAAGTCGTTATTTTTATTTAAGCATTTAACGCAACTAGAATGAAAATAGACAAGGCAGTGGTCAAGGGAGGCGATCGATCATGTTGCAATCTCATCTCACGACGAAGCAGGGACTGATGAAGGGAGAAATTGTCGCGCTGCGAGGAACTGTGGTCGATGTGCGCTTTTCGGATCGCCTCCCGGAAATTTATAGTCAGCTACGAGCCGGCGAACAGGGAGAAGTGATCCTAGAAGTGGTGAATCATCTCAGTGCTCATGTCCTGAGAAGTGTAGCGCTAACTTCAACCTCAGGCTTATCTCGCAGTTCACCTGTTACCGATATGGGAGTCCCGTTACAGGTTCCAGTGGGAGAACAGTTACTGGGTCGGGTGTTTAATGTGTTTGGGGAAACCATTGATGGCAAAGATCCGATTGAGGGAGGAGAGTGGCGTTCGATTCATCAATCTCCCCCCGCGATCGCGCAACATACCACTTCTTCTGAAATTCTGGAAACGGGCATTAAAGTGATTGATTTACTCTCTCCGCTCGAAAGAGGGGGGAAAGGTGGGTTATTTGGCGGTGCAGGTGTGGGAAAAACCGTCTTAATCACGGAATTAATTAATAATATTGTCAAGCAATACCAAGGGATTAGCCTCTTTTGCGGCATTGGAGAACGGGTGCGCGAAGCGGAAGAAATGTACCGAGAAATGCAAGAGGCAGGGGTTTTAGAGAATACTGTCATGGTCTTTGGGCAAATGAATGAACCCCCAGGGGCGCGGTTTCGCGTGGGTTTAGCGGCGTTGACGATGGCGGAATATTTCCAAGAAGACACCAAGCGCGATGTTTTACTGCTGATTGATAATATCTTTCGCTTCATTCAAGCGGGACAAGAAGTGTCCGGATTATTGGGACGACTCCCTTCACGAGTGGGCTATCAACCGACTCTAGGAACAGAACTCGCCGATTTTGAAGAACGGATTTCTAATACCGCCAGTGGGGCAATTACTTCGGTGCAAGCGGTGTATGTGCCAGCGGATGATTTTACCGATCCGGCTGCGGTACATACCTTTGGGCATTTATCCACCTCGATTGTCCTTTCCCGGAAACGAGCAAGTGAGGGGTTATATCCGGCGGTTGATCCCCTGCAATCGAGTTCTAAAATGTTGAATCCCACCATTGTCGGCGACCATCATTATCAAATTGCTCAAGCGGTTCGGCAGACTTTAGCCAACTACGAAGAATTAAAAGATATTATTTCCATGTTGGGCTTAGAAGAATTATCGCGAGAAGATCGACAAGTGGTGGGTCGCGCCCGGCGGTTGGAACGATTTTTAACGCAACCGTTTTTCACCACGGAGCACTTTACAGGGAAAAAAGGAAAACTCGCCACCCTCGAAGAAACCTTAAGCGGCTGTGAGCGCATTCTCAATGATGAATTTGCCGATGTGCCAGAAGGAGCGCTGTATATGTTGGGTTCAATTCAAGAAGTCCAACGGGAGGCGAAGGCGACATGATGCAACTGAAAATCGTTTTACCGACGAAGATTTTTCTGGAACAAGAAGCGCGGAAAGTAGCAGCAGAAGCAGAAAATGGGGCGTTTGTCCTCTTACCCCAGCACATTGATTTTGCCACTTCCCTAGTGCCAGGCATTCTCTCTTTTAATGACAGGGATCATCAAGAACAATTTATTGCGGTGGATGAAGGCATTTTGGTAAAAACGGCGCAGGACGTTTTAGTCTCGGTTAAACGCGCCATTGGCGGGAGTGATTTAGAAGAACTGGAACGATTAGTGGATGAAGAATTTCGCCGTCTTGATGAAATTGAGGAGAAAACCCGTGCCGCGATCGCGCGCTTAGAAGTGAACTTTAGAAGACATTTATACGGTTCAGGAGGATAGCCATGAATACAGAATCCCATAGCAAACCGTCTGGAAAATCCCGCAAACAGTTTCAGGAAAAAATTAAACAAAAATTATTGCAACGCCGTCGCGCCCGCGAACAGGAAGAACGACAAGGCATTTGGTTCGGACTGGCCATGATGGGAATTGTGGGCTGGTCGGTTGCCATTCCCACGCTCATTGGCGTTGCCATTGGGATTGCTTTAGATGCTGCTTTTCCCCAATTGTCCCCAGGAATCCTCCTGATTTCTATTTTGATTGGGCTCGTCTGTGGTTGCCTCATTGCCTGGTTTTGGGTGCAACAAGAAAGCGAAAGTGAAGAAGAAGATTCAGAATAGTTTAAGGATAGATCAGAATTGTTTGTTGAGGAGTCATAATGGTAAGCGAATTTGTGGAAAAAATCGTGGCAATCCCTTTTGGGTTTGTTCTCGGGAGTCTCTATTTCTGGGGGCTTTGGCAGACAACCCAACGACTCACAATGACACGCGCGCCCCTGCGATTATTTCTAGTCAGTTATTTTGGTCGTTTAATACTGGCCAGTCTAGGATTTTACTGGATCGCGCAAGGGGGTTGGGTTAACGTTCTGCTTTGCTTGTTGGGGTTTTTAATCGCGCGATCGCTGCTGATCCGACGCTGGGAACCGAAACCCTATCAAGAGGAAAATTAAAGTTTGACGGCTGCACCTAACAGCGAGGGATCACCCGATGGAAATTAGTCCCGACAATATTATATTTTGGCAACAAGATTGGCTGGTGATTAACGCCACTTTGGTCTATAGCTGGCTGGTGATGCTGATTTTAGTGATTGCCTCTTGGCTTGCCACTCGTGATTTAGTGGTGGATCCCAATCGCGTTTCCCGGTGGCAAAATACTTTAGAAATTATTGTTGAGCAACTGAACACGCAGATCCGAGAAGGCATTCGTCAAGAACCGACACAGTTTTTACCGTTTATTGGCACACTCTTCTTATTTATTGGCGTGTCCAATGTTTTGACGCTCTTTCCTTACTACGAATCGCCGGCGGGATCCTTATCCACCGCTGCTGCCTTAGCGATTTGTGTTTTAGTCGCTGTCCCGTTTTACGGAATTAAAAATGTCGGGATTGTGAACTATCTCAAAACTTACATCTCGCCGCTGCCAATTATGTTGCCCTTCAATATCATGAGTGAGCTTTCCCGAACCTTATCCCTAGCGGTGCGTTTATTTGGGAATATCATGAGTACCAGTTTGCTGGTTGGCATTTTAGTGGTTCTTGTTCCTTTAATATTCCCGGCAATTACTCGCGCCTTCGGGATGCTGGTTGGGGTCATTCAAGCCTATGTCTTCTCGATTCTCGCCTTAGTTTACATTGCTTCGGGAATGCAGGCACAACGCACAACAAAACATCAAGAAGAGGATTAAAGAAGACGATGAGCGATCTCAGTTTAATTGGCATTGCATCGATTATTAGCGCTGGACTGACGATTGGTCTCGGCGCAATTGGACCCGCGATTGGGGAAGGGTTAGCCCTAGCAAATGCCTTAAGGGCGTTGGCGCAACAACCGGATAAAGCGAATACCATTACACGAACCTTATTTGTGGGGATGGCATTTGTAGAATCAACGGCAATTTACTGTTTTGTTATTTCCATTATTCTGATTTTCGCCAACCCGTTCTGGAATCATTTTCTGAACCAAGCAGGGGGGTAACAGCGTGTTATTCGATTGGTTTACGTTCTTCGCGCAAATTGTTAACTTTATCATCTTAGTGTATTTGCTCTGGCGGTTCTTGTATCGACCAATTAATCAGGTGATGGATGACCGCCAACGGCAACTGCAAGAACGCTGGGATGATGCGCGTGAACAAGAAGAAAAAGCCCAACAAGAAGCCCAGAAATATCGGGATCAACAAGCGGAACTCGAAGCACAACGCGATGCTTTAATCTCGGAAGCGAAAGCAGAAGCGGAACAAAAGCGTCAAGAGTTGCGGCAATCGGCACGGGAGGAAATTCAACAACGGCGGGAACAATGGCAGGAAGCCCTGCGCCAAGAACAGAACTCTTTTTACGCGCGATCGCGCCAAAAACTCCGAGAAGAAACCATTGCCATCTGTCGGCGCGTCCTGCGAGATTTAGCCGATGCTGATTTAGAACAACAGGCGATCGCGCTATTTCTAGAACGCTTGAAAGAACAGAGTAATGATGAAAAGAGTGAACTGTCTAACCTCAAAAATGGGGAAATTCAGGAAGTGGTGGTTTGGAGTGGCTTTGAGCTATCTTCAACCCAACGCCAAAAAATTGCCCTTGCCTTTGAACGACAAAACCTCACCCAAAGTAACGCCATTGAGTTTCAAACGAATCCTGATTTAATCTTTGGCATTGAAGCGCGATTTGGCGATCATGAGGTGGGATGGAATGTTGACGATTATCTCCAAAATTTAGACCGTACCTTTTCCCAACTGTTTGCAAATAATATTAGTCATTAGTTATTAGTTATTAGTCATTCGTCATTGGTCATTGGTCATTGGTTATTAGTCATTTGCGCACTTGGTCACTGGCTACTGGTAACTGGTCACCCTCTTCCCACAAGTAATTTATAGTAAATCTCCATCCAACGATTAAGCCATGAGTGAAGATGATTCCTCCCTAACTCGCCTAGTTGAAAGCACTTTCTCCCAATGGGAAAGCGTGCTGGATCAGTATCGATTTCCCTTACAAACCCATGAAGTGGGAATCGTTAAATCGGTTTCCAGTGGCATTGCCACCGTCAGCGGGCTATTTGGGGCACGCCTTGATGAATTGATTGAATTTCCTAACGGTTTACTGGGCATTGCCTTTAACTTGGATGCTGAAGAAATTGGCGTGATTCTCCTCGGCGAAAGTGAAAATGTGCAAGCGGGAGATAAAGTGTACCGTTTGGGTCGCATTTTAGATGTGCCGGTTGGCGATGCACTGTTGGGTCGTGTCGTCGATGGCTTAGGTCGCCCCTTGGATGATCAAGGTGAGGTTAAAACCGGTGAGCGCTGGCCCACAGAACGTCCAGCGCGAGGGATTATGGAGCGTGATCCGGTAGAAGTCCCTTTACAAACTGGGATTAAAGTGATTGATGCCTTGATTCCTGTCGGACGGGGACAACGGGAACTCATTGTCGGGGATCGGCAAATTGGGAAAACTGCCATTGCAGTGGATACAATTCTCAATCAGAGAAATGCCAATGTCATTTGTATTTACTGCGCGATCGGGCAACGAGGGGCAGCAGTTGCAAAAGTGATTGATCGCTTACGACAGTACAAAGCAATAGATTACACGGTTGTGGTGGTTGCCCCTGGGGAATCTCCGCCCGGCTTGAAGTATATTACCCCCTATGCCGCAACAACCATTGGCGAATATTTCCGCGATCAGGGTCGGGATGTCCTGATTATTTATGATGACCTCACCCAGCACGCTTGGGCCTACCGTGAACTGTCCCTCCTTTTACGACGACCACCCGGTCGAGAAGCCTATCCCGGCGATATTTTCTACATTCACTCCCGACTCCTAGAACGATCTACCCATCTGCGAGCGGAACTTGGGGGCGGTTCCCTTACGGCACTCCCCATTGTGGAAACTCAAGCCCAGAATATATCCGCTTATATTCCGACGAATTTGATTTCCATTACCGACGGTCAGATTTATCTCTCCCCCAATTTGTTTCAACAAGGGATTCTGCCAGCAGTTGATGTGGGGAAATCGGTCTCCCGTGTTGGCGGAAAAACCCAACTTCCCGCTTACAGACGAGTGGCTTCTGATTTGCGCTTGTCTTACTCCCAGTTCCAAGAAGTAGAAGTCTTTGCCCGTTTTGGCACCCGTTTAGACGAACAAACCCGTCATACCCTCGAACGCGGTCGTCGGGTGCGAGAAGTGCTCAAACAAAAAGAATCAAAATCTCTCACGCCAGCGGAACAAGTTGCCATTTTGTTTGCAGTCAATAATGGGTTATTTGATGACATTGCCTTGGATCAGATTAAAGCAGCAGAAGCAGAGGTACAAGCAGTGATGAACGGGGAATTATCTCCAATGCGCGATCGAATTCAAAATGGAGAAAAGTTGAATGACGAAGATATTGATGCCTTATCTCAAGCATTAGAAGATATTGATGCCTTATCTCAAGCATTAAAGGAGGCGACAACCCAACTGCAACAGGAGACCAACCATGACTAATGCCCAGTCACTGCAAGCCACGATTCATCATGTGGAAGATTTACAAGCAGTTGTGAAAACGATGAAAGCCCTAGCTGCGGTGAGTATTCGTCAATACGAACGCGCTGTCGATGTTTTAGGGGAATACAGTCGCAGTATTGAAACGGGATTTCAAATTCTCCTCCAACAACGGCATTTTGCCAGTCAATCCCTGATTCCTCCTGTTCTGGAATCTCATCCCTTAGCCTTTCAGCGGGTGGCAGCGATTATTTTTGGCTCAGATCGCGGATTGTGCGGACAGTTCAACGAGCGAATTGCCTCTTTTGCCCTGTCGGAGTTAGAAGAGTTGGGATTGGAAAATGAACCCTTAATCGCGATCGCGGGAGAACGGTTACTTCCCTCTTTAGAAAGCGCAAATTACCCGATTAATCAACAATTTGCCGTTCCTGCTGCTGTTGATGGCATTGTTGACCTCACCACAGAAATTTTATTAGCCATTGAAGAATGGCAAGTGCGCGAGGGGATTGATCGCGTGATCCTCTTTTACAACGAACCCAGCACCGGAACCACCTATCATCCCCGTCAGTTTCAACTCCTACCGCTGGACGTCAACTGGTTGCAATCCCTGAGTCAACGTAATTGGCCCACTAACGAAATTCCCCTCGTAACCATGGATGAAGAGGAATTTTTATCAGCTTTGATTCGCGAGTATCTCTTTCTCTACCTCTTTCGCGCCGCCGCTGCCTCTCTCGCCAGTGAAAATTCCAGTCGCTTATCTTCTATGCAGTCAGCCGAGAAAAACATTCAAGATCGCATTGGTGATCTCACTTCCGAATATCGTCGTCAACGTCAAAGTGCAATTACCTCTGAGTTACTGGATGTCGTTTCCGGATTTGAAGCATTAAGTGATAATCCCTCATCCTGAAAGAAGGAAAAAACATTTGTTCTCGTCTGTTCCTAAGCTAAATATGAATCCGTTTCTACATAATTGGTATGACAACATTCACTGCTGTTATTGAAAGAGATATGGAAACTGATCTTTATGTGGGATGTGGGGGATGTTCCCAGATTACATGAGCGACCTTAACCCTTCATTGATCCAGTTCCCGAATGATACGCTGAAATAGAGAAACAGAAATAATCGTCGTCTCAATCAACTCTTGTGCCTCACGCAACTCTCGATCTCCTGTAATTAAAAAGTCAGCTTCACTCGCCACTGCACAACTTAAAAATTTCACGTCTTTTTGATTTCTGGGAAAATGAGTCTTGATATTAACACTCACTAGGGTGGTTGCTTCCTCTAAAACCTGAGACCAACTTTCCTGTTGCACAGCAGTTAACTTGAATCGCGGGCGCGATAAAACTCCCTTATACTCGCTTAAAATTGCTTCTGAAACAATCCAATGCACATCTCGACGATCAATCAGCCATAAAATAATTGCTTCTGGCTTTCTTCCAGAAATGGCAGCGGAGATTAAAACGCTCGTGTCAATAATAACCTTCATTCACCCCGACGATAAGCTTCAATTTCTGCTTGCACCTCTTCTTCGGTTAAGGGGGATAGCACATGGATCGCTTGCGTTTCTTGAAACAACTTTTGGCAGCGATCAGTTAAACTTTCTGGTTCATCCTCCTCAGCAATCACGATTACCTCCACGCGTTGTCCAGGGGAGAATGGCAAATCTGATAAGATGACTTGCTTGGGATCTTCTATTGTTAAATATTTTTTATACGCTTCCATTGTGCTTCTGCCAAATCGGGATTAGAAACAATTCCTGTAAGCTTCCCATTTCCATATTTTAACCAACGCTAACGGGAACGCAGTTGACAATTATGTGATCATCTTCACTCTTTAATTTTTTCAATATTCTTTTCAAGATCATATATGATTGTCTCAAGAATTTGGAGACATATTTTTGCTGTCTGGTCTCGTGGTTCAAACCCAGATTTAACCTGTAGAAATGGATGAATATAGTTTCTAAAATCTTTCAAGGTATGACTAAATTGTTGCATATCATGCTCAATTAAATTCAATTCTTTTCCTACCTCTATAAAATTACTGAGAGACCATTCATTAAATTTTCTGGGTTTCTCATCCTTGTCTTTCGGAGCTGATTTGGCTGAATTAAACTGTTTGGGATATTTATTTGCAAGACCAAAAAAATGCCTTCGAGAGTGCTACCAGTGAGGAGAATAGTTGCAAGCGGTACATTTTGAAAACAACATATTTCGATCTCTTTGATCCGATGTTTTAAAACATCCAAAACTCTACCTTCAAAGCCGAGATGTGAGACTATTATATTAGTTATTTCAGGATTAATGAATTCATTCTCTGATGTTTTTTTCTCAGCATAATCATCAATTTCAACTTTATCGAGTTTTTGAAAGGTTACGTTCGCTTGGTTACGGACAATTTTCCATTTATCAAAAACTAAATAGCGATTAAAATCATCGATATGTTCATCTAATTGTTCAAATCGCTTGATAAATTTTGCAGGATTAAAAACAGATTTAATACAGTCCTCGATTTGAGATGTTCCATTAATTTCCTGAAGTTTATCATCTGTATATTGCCATCGTGAAGGAAAACCTCGCTCGGAACAATCCTCAAAACCGAGCTCATTAAAAAATTCTACAAGCTGCTCTCCAGAACGATGATCTGTTTCCTCATTAATCAGTTTCCTCAATTTTTCTAAGCTAGCTTGTGAAAGCAACATAAATAAAAGTCTTGCTAATCCAAATGTTATTAACCCGTTAAATTTGGGTTTTGACGAAGTTTCTCTAAACGTTTTGTTTCACCTTTTGCTTCCTTCAGTAAATCATCCCAATCATCAGGAGGATACCCACTTTCCAGCACAGGGGCTACGCATCTAAATGACTCTTGTAAGCTCGCTTAGAGGTTTCATCATTGACCCAAGCAAAAACAATAATTTTACTCTGTTGATGGTATCGGAAAAACAATCGATACTGCTGAAAAAACTTAGCCCTAAACCAATGCTTGTACTCATTACCTAGGGTCGTTCCTTGGCGATATTCGCTACGGGTCGGATCTTCAGGGATGACTTCAAAGGCGAGCTTAATAATTGCAGCAAGACGTTTTGTCGGGTTTTTCTTTTTGTAGTCTTGGGAATACTTTTGGCGCAGCTTTTCGACTTGAGTTATCAGTTCTTCCAACTGATTCAGAAAGAGCGGATGAGCAAAGATACGCCACCCATTAATCACTAACGGTTGATTGACAGACACGCTTATTCATCCTCATCAGAGAGGGGTGCATCTAAATCCACTTCCACATCAGCAACTAAAGATTGAGCACGATTGACTAAATCAGAAGGAATCCCTTGTATCTGCTGAGGATTTTTTTCCATATCTTCTGCAATAAAATCCAGAAACTTGTCTAATATGGGATCACTTTCTTCTTGCTCAACGCGGGAAATAACTACTCGACCCTCAGATTCAATGATGTAGCAAATTTTATCCCGCTTCTTTAAGCCTAGCGCTTTGCGAACTGGCTCAGGGATTGTTGTTTGATACCGATTGGTGAGTGTAGATTCTGAGCAGGGAGCCGATGTTGCAGCCATTGCGATGTCTCAACTTATTGATTCAGTTCTATTCTTAAGGTAATGCAGATGCATTGTCTTGGCAATTATTATAAAGGTTCAGAAGCCAATTTATCGTTTGCTCATTGAACTGTTGGCGATCGCAGCCGTCTTCACATCCGTCTTTCGACAATGAATTGAAGAAAATGCGATTTTAAGCGCGATCGCGCTTACTCCCCTCTTTAGAAAGTGCAAATCACCTGATTGATCAACAATTTGCCGTTCCTGCTGCTGTTGATGGCATTGTGGATCTCACCACAGAAATTTTATTAGCCATTGAAGAATGGCAAGTGCGCGAGGGGATTGATCGCGTGATCCTCTTTTATAACGAACCCAGCACCGGAACCCCCTATCATCCCCTATCTTCCATGCAATCAGCAGAGAAAAACCTTCAAGATCGCATTGGCGATCTCACTTCTGAATATCGTCGTCAACGTCAAAGCGCAATTACGTCTGAATTACTGGATGTCGTTTCCGGATTTGAAGCATTGAGTGATAATCCCTCGTCCTGAAAGAAAGAAAAACCCTGATTGGATGAAGTCTTTTTTGATTTTGGTCGATTGCTAAGCTAAATATGAATCCGTTTCTACATAATTTAGATGGGGAAGAGCAAAGGGGAACTTTTGGTATGCAGTTTCTTCCCCTTGGCTACGCTCGGCATTGACTAGCAAGCTCCTTCTTTTTTGAACACCACCCAGATTGTTTTCCAGATCAGTTGGCAGTCGTAAAGTAGAGACCACTTTTGCTGGTAAAGAAGGTCCATTTTCACTACCTCTTCAAAGTCTTTGACGCTGGAGCGTCCATTGACTTGCCATTCTCCAGTTAACCCCGGCTTAACATGCAAGCGTTGGTAATGATGAGGCAGATATTGAGACACTTCTTCAGGCGTTGGCGGACGGGTTCCCACTAGACTCATTTCTCCTTTAAGGACATTGAAAAATTGAGGGAGTTCATCTAAGCTAGTCCGCCTGAGAAAATGACCCAACCGCGTAATTCGAGGATCATTTTCATTTTTAAAGATGTGCCCTTGCGCTTCGTTAGCGACTAGATGCTTACGCTTTTCGGCATCTTTAACCATTGAACGAAATTTCCAGATGCGAAAGGTTTGACCATGAAGTCCGACTCGGGTTTGGCGGAAAAAAATCGGACCAGGATCATCTAAATAAATCGCTGGCGCAATAAAAATATAAAGGAGGGCAGTGAGACTCAGTCCTACCAGAGCACCGAAGATATCGATCACTCGTTTAGTTTTACTGTTTACACAAGGTAAGTTGGGAATTAAGTTTCCTTGTTGTGCTTTTATTTTTACACGTGTGCTCGTAATCACTTTCTTATTTAGTAAAGAACACTGAATTTAGATTAACTGCCCCCAGTTTAGCAGATTTTATTTAGTATATCCACTGAATCACGATTTAATTTTTAATTTTAGGCTAAACTTCTGAGTTATAGGGATAAACAGCGTCTTCTCGAAGAAGTTTCCTCCTGCAAGAATTGTTAGCTTTTAAATTTGGATAATCATCATAAAACTACAGAAGACTTGTTTGAAGGCAAATTCCACTTTGACATCAATGACATGGCTAACTTATCCAATGAGAACGCACCTCGTATATTTTTAAGTGACAACGAATAATACTTAAATGTGTTCTTTTAAGTATAAATATTGTTAAAAAATACAATATTACTTATGATGTTTAAATCAGCGAAATAAATAATTTATTGATGTTGGCTGCGATCGCGCGATTGGTAACGGTCATTGGAAATGAGACCCCCCGCCCGATGCGGATTGCCATCACTGTCGCTTCTGGAAAAAATTAGAGTAAAATCCTCTGTTGAGGAAAATTTAAACGGGGTTGTCAATTCAACTCTTTCGTTTGTCCCTCTAGAACCAGGATCGCGAGTTCGCCATTTAAAATAAGACTAGCTATGATGGAGAGGCTTAACTTCCTTGTGTCAAAACCAAAGTGAGTTCTCATCACTAAAAAGTAACTCAACAATTACCTGACACTCACCGCCCCCTAAAATAGCATTTTTCTTAAATACTGTTAAGCATGGAGAAAAGGTAATGACACAGCAATCAAATGGAGAAGATCAAGAGGATCAACCTTTAAGCAGTTTTGAAGATATCGCTGCACTTTTTTTCGCACCGGTTTGGGTGGCAACGGCAGAAAGTGTTGAACAGCCCTTGGTTAAGGATGTCTTAAAGGCAGCGATCACGCTGCAAGAACGAGGAAAAGAATCTTTTGCCCATTTAGAAGAGGTGATTGCGGATCTCCGTGCAGAAGTCGAAGCCGAGTTAGCCCAAGAACAGGAAACGAGTTCTCAGTCCGAAAATACGGCTGCGGTGTCTGATCAAACTGATTCGGTCCTAGCAAAAACGGTTCTCAAAGGAATGTCGGAGTTTGATACTCGTATCCGGGAGGCGACAAAGGGGACCGTTGATGCGCGATCGCTGATGCCAATTCTTTTCGGAGGATTAGCGCTGCGACAATTAATTTTCAAAGGTCCACAACTGGATGATGTGCCCTGGTATGTCTTAGCTTGGTATAGCTTCGATAGCTTTATGAAGTTCCATGATCGCCATCGGTCATTACCGAAAGCTGATGCTACAGTGACAGGGGAAGAAAATGGGAATTCCCCTACCCCAGTTCAGGACGTTCAGGACTCTCAAGAATAGAATGTCAATTGTGATGCACGAATAGCGAAATTGGTTAGCACTTTAGCAATACATAGTGTCAAAGGAAGAATTCGTTACCAAATTGAGGGACTTTATCGGTCTCGAAAATTGGCGGATTATCTCCAGCAAACGTTAAGTCAGCAAACTGGAATACAGCAAGTCCAAGCGAATGCCTTGACGGGTAATTTGTTGGTTCGATTTGATCCTACTCGTCCGGCTTCAGAGATTCGATCCCTGGTTGAAGATACTCTTGCCAGTTACCAATCGGGAAAGAAACCAACGCCACCAGATCAGGATCAGGAACCCCCTCCACCGGCAACCCATGAGGAAACCAGTGATTGGCACGTTTTAACGGTAGAAACCCTATTGCAGCGGTTAGGAACGTCCCAAACTACGGGGTTATCGGCAGAAGCCGTGACGCAAAGTGCGCAGCAATATGGTTGGAATACATTTGCAGAAGCCAAGGTTCGCGAAGACCTCGAAATTATCCTCGAACAATTTAATTCCCTGCCGGTGATGTTATTAGGAGTAGCCGCGGGAATTTCTCTGGTCACTGGCGGGGTTGCGGATGCCTTAACCATTGCCGGTGTGGTGGGATTGAATGCCGTGATTGGTTATGTGACCGAAAGTCAATCAGAACGGATTATTCAATCGTTGAAAAGCCAAGGGAAACCTGTTGCGGTGGTGATTCGCGATGGTAGTGAGGAAACTATTAATTCGGGAGAAGTCGTGGTCGGCGATCTGTTAATTTTGCGCACCGGCGATCGCGTTGCTGCCGATTCCCGTTTACTGAGTAGTGATAATCTGCAAATTGATGAGTCTCCCCTAACCGGAGAAAGCCTCCCCGTGACAAAAATTGCCACACCACTAGAACAAAGAGAGGTTCCTCTCGCCGAACGAGAAAATATGGTTTATCGGGGAACCCTTGTTACGGGTGGACAAGGACGGGCAGTTGTTGTCGCTACCGGTAATCAAACGGAAATTGGCAAGATCCAAGCCATGGCAGGAGAAGCAATTGTGCCGGAAACACCCCTGCAACGACAACTGGATGAGGTGGGCGGACAACTGGTTTTAATTGGATCAGTTGTTTGTGCTTTAGAGTTTGGCATTGGCGTTTTACGTGGACAAGGCTGGTTAACCATGCTCAAAAGTGCCATTTCTCTGGCGGTGGCGTCTGTTCCCGAAGGCTTACCTGCGATCGCGACCACAATTTTAGCATTAGGCATTCAAGAAGCCCGTCGCCAAGGGGTTCTGATTCGGGGGATTGATGCGGTGGAGTCCTTGGGTTCCCTACAAACCATCTGCCTGGATAAAACCGGCACTCTCACTTGTAATCAGATGGTGGTTAAAGATGTGCGAGTAGGTCTTAAGGGCGCTCGATTCGAGGATGACCGGTGCTGGCATTTCGGAGACCGGGAAATTGCGCCTTTGCATGATCAAGAAGCTTCTTGGTTACTCCAGGTGGGAGTGCTGTGTAGCGAAACAGAAGTGACGCGGTCTGGGGAAAGCTATACCCTTGCGGGTTCGGCAACGGAAAATGCCCTCGTACAAATCGCAATTGATGCGGGGATTGACCCGATCGCGCTACGAGAAAGGTTTCCGCTACTGACAACGAATGCGCGATCGGCTAATCATGAGTTAATGAGTACCCTGCACCGTTTTGGCGATGAAAAATGCCTGGTTGCAGTGAAAGGGAATCCTCATGAAATTATCCGGCGCTGTGAGTATCGAGCACAAGAGGGGGAAGTCTTGCCTTTGACGAAACAAGAGCGGCGATTGCTGGAAAATATGAATCAGCAAATGGCAGGAAAAGCCTTGCGAGTGTTGGGCTTTGCTTACCGCATGGCAGATAGCGGGATTAGCGAAAGTGAAATGGAAGAACATTTGGTCTGGTTAGGCTTAGCCGGGATGGCCGATCCAATTCGAGAGGGGGTGATTGATGTGATTGCCCGCTTCCATAGCGCCGGCATTGATACAGTGATGATTACCGGCGATCAAGGTCCCACTGCCTATGCCATTGCGCAGGAATTACACTTAGGGCGCGATGGTCGCCTCGAAATTTTAGATTCCTCGGCGTTAGGAGAACTCAGTAGCGAGAAATTAGACGCCCTCGCCAATAAAGTGGATGTCTTTGCCCGGGTTAGTCCTGCCGATAAACTGAATATTGTGCAAAGCCTACAAGCAACGGGGAAAATTGTTGCCATGACCGGAGATGGCATTAATGATAGTCCCGCTTTGAAAGCAGCTAATGTCGGGATTGCCATGGGAAAAGGCGGGGCAGATGCTGCGCGGGAAACGGCAGATGTCATCCTTGAAGATAATGCCCTAGAAACGACTATCGCCGCGATCGCGCAAGGGCGCGCCATCTACAGTAATATTCGCAAATCCCTACACTTTCTCCTCGCCACCAACCTCAGCGAACTCGCGGTGATGATTGTCGGTACAGCAGCGGGTTTTGCCGAACCCCTAAACACGATGCAACTCCTCTGGCTGAATTTAGTAACGGATGTTTTTCCGAGTTTGGGGCTAGCCTTAGAAGCACCGGAATCGAATATTCTCGATCAGCCACCCCGCGATCCCGATGAACCCATTTTAAGCAAGTCTGACTACGAACGGATCGGACTCGAAGCAGCCGTCTTATCAGTCAGTGCCTTGGGGGCTTATGGTTATGCCCTCACCCGCCATGGACCCGGACCTCGCGCCAGTACAGTCTTGTTTATGGGGTTAACGATCGCGCAGATTCTCAATGCCTTGAATGCCCGTTCTACCCAACCTTCATTAATCGGCGGCGAACCGCGTCCGGATAATCCTTATTTTGATGCGGCAGTGATTGGATCTCTTGCCCTACAACTTTTACCCCTGTTTTTACCGCCCCTACGGCAGTTGTTAAAGTTGGGTCCGCTTGATCCCCTGGATACAGCAGTGATTGCAGGGTGCGCCCTCCTCTCTCTGGCAGTGAATGAAGGAACGAAAACCATTGAATTCAGTGAGGCGAAATGAAAAAAGACTTTATGTTCACCTCCGAGTCGGTGACTGCTGGTCATCCCGATAAACTGTGCGACCAGATTAGCGATGCCATTCTTGATCGCTGCTTGCAACAGCAACCGCAATCGCGCGCGATCGTTGAGTGTGCAATTTCCGCTGCGATTCTGTTTATTGCTGCTCGCTTTGAACCGAACCTCAGCGTGGATTTCACCACGGTTGCCCGTGATGTCATCGACAGCGTCGGCTACCATCGCACCGGTTTCAGTGGTAAACATTGCTCAATTTTGACCAGTTTAGAAAAAATGTCGCCTCAAGACAACTTTAATGAAGAACAACTGTCCGATGAGGAGATTGAGAAAATTGCCGCCCGCGATCAAGCAACCGTTTTTGGCTTTGCTTGCGACCAAACGCCGGTTTTAATGCCGATGCCGATTTGGTTGGCCCACCAACTGGCGCGACGATTGCATGAAGTTCAACTCCAGAAGCTACTCCCCTATCTTTCTCCGGATGGGAAAACGCTAGTGGGCGTTGAATATAATAACCGCCAACCGAAACGGATTCACAGCATTACCATTCTCGCCAGTCAGAATGACCCTACCACTCCTAATTTGAAGCAACTGCGAGATGAGATTCGCCAAACTGTCATTGAACCGGTTTTTGCCGAAGCCCCGATTCAACCCGATGAGCAAACGCGCATCTATATCAACCCAGAAGGCATTCTTAGTCCTGGGGGTCCCGAATCACACGCAGGGTTAACCGGGCGCAAAAACGCGATCGATACCTATGGGGAATATGCCAAACACAGTGGGGCAGCCCTCAGTGGAAAAGACCCCACTCGCATTGATCGGGTGGGGGCTTATGCGGCTCGTTATGCAGCTAAAAACGTGGTGGCAGCGGATCTAGCGCGGGAATGCGAAGTGCAACTGAGCTATTCTCTAGGATTATCCCGCCCCGTAAGTGTGCAAGTGGAAACCTTCGGCACCGGTCAAATTTCAGAAGAAGAAATTGCTACCCGCTTAGAACAACAGTTTGAGTTTCGTCTAGCGGGTATCATCAAGCAACTCCAGCTGCGATCGCGCCCTTCCTTGTCTGATGACGGCTTCTTTCAAAAACTCGCTGCCTACGGTCATGTTGGTCGCACCGATCTCGATTTACCCTGGGAAGCAACGGATCGCGCTGATTTATTACGGGACTAAAACCTTATTCGGCATCTGTTGTCGCTGCTGGCGGTTCGGCTTGCGCTTGTCGTTCTTGGTAAAGCTGATCGCAATGCAGGGCCCACAATGCGCCAATGGTTGCCGTCAGAGAACTAGCAATAATAGCAGAAACGCCCCAACCCGAAGGTCCAAGCCAATTAGAAATTTCCCGCGCGATCGCTGCTGTAGCTTCGGCGACTAAATAAGCGGCACCGGTTGCTGTCACGGTGACTAATCCCAACTCGGCCAGGATTTCTAATAATTCTTTTTGGGCTAAATCTTCTTCAAAATAAATCTTCCAAATCGTGCCATACATCAGCACGTCAGAAACTGCGAGGAGGACTTGTTTTGGCACTTCCACACCCGGAGTCGCTGCCATCGAAACTGCCCCACCGCCAGTGGCGTATCCGGCAATGGTCCATGCCGCTTCTAATCGTTTTTTGCCTAAATCGTTCATTGTTACCTCATCAATCAACAACAGTAAAAAATTTATTTAAAGCTGACTTTTAATTCCAGAAGGTAACGATTAATTAACAGTTGTTTCTACAAACTCTCGGAAGCGAATGAGATCCTGATGGGGATCGGCAGCTACAACTTCTACCTCCACGCGATCGCCCAGTTCAACATTAGTTTGGAAGCGATGGGGTAACTCTAACCCTAAATCTTCTAATAAAATAATGCCCAGATTATCCTCTTGTCGTAACCAACGCAGCACGATCGCGCTCCACCGTTGTTCGCCATGCCGACGCAAATATTCTAATGCCCAATAGCGCTTGGTTTGTCGTTCCACCAGCGTCGCTTCGTAAGCGGCACTTCCTGCACTATAAGCAATTTCTTGTACTTGTTCTGGCGAAAACGGGCAAGGTTCACCGCGCAAATAGGCTTTGATTTGAAAATGACCTAACAAATCCACATAACGGCGAATGGGGGAGGTGACTTGGGTATAAACCTCTAGTCCCAAACCGGCATGGCGGGCAGGAGTCGTACTCATTTCACTGCGAGGCATACACCCGCGGATCGCACAATAGCGAACCGGTCCAGCTGGTAATTGTAATAACTCTTCGTCTGGTGGCAGTTCCGGCTGGGGTTGTGAGCGAAAAGGCAAGGGAATTTCCTTATCAATGGCAAATCGCCCCGCCACTTCACCCGTGAGAATCATCATTTCCGCCACCAGTTGACGGGCAACCGAGTCGTCTAACAGTTCAATCTCCACTTCCTCATCCTGAGTTACTTTAATGACCGCTTCCGGCAAACTAATACTA
Organism: Cyanobacteria bacterium GSL.Bin1; assembly: GCA_009909085.1. Taxonomy (NCBI): domain Bacteria; kingdom Bacillati; phylum Cyanobacteriota; species Cyanobacteria bacterium GSL.Bin1. The sequence goes on from JAAANX010000088.1 coordinate 28,827, forward strand.
ATTGACCCTTGCGACTGGCGCCATTGTTTCCGTTGTTCTGCCCAGTAAGCAAGATGGGCAATTTCGGGTTCAGCCGTAACTCCCAACTCCAGCATTTCATCCACATCATCATAAGTGAGGCGATAGGTGGGTTTCACCCAACTTGCTGCAATCGTATAATCGGCAATTTCTCCGTTCGCCGCTAAAGTAACCCCAAAACTCATTGCCGGACAGACTTGCCCTTGCACCAAACTCATCGGACCCGTTGCCAATTCTGAGGGAAACATCGGAATCATCCCTGTCGGGAGATATAAGCTGGTACTACGCCGACGCGCTTCTTGATCCAGTGCATCGTCGGGTTGCAGCAAGCGGGTGGGATCGGCAATATGAATCCAAATCCGATGTTGTCCATCAGATAAAGTTTCCAGACTCACCCCATCATCAATTTCTGTTGTACTTTCATCATCAATGGTGTAAACCTTTTGCTGAGTTAAGTCTACGCGATTAGGCTCACTATCGTCAGGCGGGGAATCTAAGTATTGCTGCGCCACATCTAACACCTTCTTCGGGAACTGTTTAGGATAGGAGCTACGGCGCAAGAAAAGGTTTTCATGGCGACTCCATAAGCCGAGGTCAACCAGCAAGCGAAACGCTGCATCAGGGGTCTGTTCCCGTCCAATTTCCGCTAGGGTGTCTTGGGCGAGACGGACCTCTTGTTCCGGTTGGAGAACGTAACGTTCTAAAGCTTCAAAACGGGCACGATGCTTTTCGTAAAAACCGGCAAAGCCCTCGCTGCCTTGCCACTGAATGGACTCACCCGTTAAAGCTTGCTTCACTCGACGAATAAATTCTGCTTTTTCTTGATTCCGTTGTTGCTCAACTTCCAGTTGGTGTTTAATTTCCGCGACTTGTGACGATGACCGCGGTTCAAAGACATTTCCTTTACGCTTAAAGTAAATTTTATCTTCGGCTAACAAAGAATAGGCGGCGTAGCACGGTGCTGCACTTTGATCCGAAAATAGCACTTCCGCCATCTGTTCTGGTGTAACGGTTTCTCCCTCTTCCACCAGCAATTCCCAAGCCACTTCTAGACTAGACGGATCTAAATAGGATTCAACTTCTCCTAGAAAAGCTGAAATTTCTTGGGGGCGTTTGGGGTCGCCTCCCACTTCATACTCCACTTGTCGGGGATGTAGGGTGTGAGACTGACCCCATTGATCCAAAACAATCCAATGTTTTTTTCCTTCTGGTCGCTCTGCAACCGCAAGACGACGCTCGCCTTGAGCTTTAAATTCGATTAACGTTCCCTTTTCCACCAGCTTTGCGCTTGTTAAACAACTCGTCCTCTAGTGTAACTTTCACTGGTAGTAATTCAACATTGGAGTCATTCGTCATTCGTCATGAGTTATTCATATCCAACAACAGGAACAAAGGATCAATGACAAACCACAAAAGACCCATTGATTTAACTTTCTGCATCCACATAAGGCAGTAACGCTAGCATCCGAGCATAATTAATGGCTCGAGTTAAATCCCGTTGTTGCCTTGCAGTTAAGCCCGTAATCCGACGCGGTAAAATTTTCCCGCGCTCGGTAATAAACTTTCGTAGAAGTTCGACATCTTTATAATCGATGGGATCTCCCGGTTTAATTGGAGAGAGACGTTTGCGATAATAGGCCATAATTTCCTGGTTCGATTGGTGTGCTACTTCGTTTCCTTGTGAACAGTATGTCGGTTACAGTAAGGGCAATATTTCTTAAATTCAACCCGTCCTGAATGATTCCGACGATTTTTTTCCGTGGTGTAACGAGAAACACCTTTTTTACGCTTATCTGTGCTGGTCCGACATTCAGTACACTCTAACGTGATAATAATCCGGACACCCTTTTTACTTGCCATAGTTGGGGATTAATGCAATGGTTAGTTCAGTTTCTTCAATAATGAAGACACAGCCCACTATTATCTCACACGATCTAAAAAAAGATCAACCCAACGGCGAATCCGAAGATCAAGGGAGTAACCCCGACGACTGGGAACAATCACCGTATCAAAAAACCGATCATGAATCGCTTGCTGGTTTTCTTCATCCCCAATGGCAACGACTAAATCAACTAACATCGGGGAAAGTAAGAGGATAATGGAGAGAAAATTTGGAAATCCATACTGTAAGCCCACCAACCCCATAAACGCAATTAAACTCAGCCCTCCTTCGCGCTTCGTTAACAAAGTCACATCAGGAAATCGCCCCCGTCGCCCATCAATAATTTGGATATCAAATGCCCAACGTCCTAAACTTTGCCCTTTAAAGCGAGAGGCACCGAAAACCCGCAGTCCCCACCAAGCAGCAACAAACACAATCAATTGCAAAAGGGCAACTCCCACTAAAGCACTAACAAACCATGCCACCGCAAAATCTAGCAAAAAGGCATAGATACGGCGTTGAATCGGAACACGAGGATAACGGCGAGGGAGCGGTTCTTTCGACATGAGGGCTGTTGTTTTTTCCATTGAGTACAGCTACAAATCACAAATCTGATTTCCGATCAAACTCTGAGTCATCTTCTTCTTGTGGGGCATTCATTTCATTACGAAACCCTTTCAAGGTTTTGCCCAGAGCATTGCCCATTTCGGGTAGTTTTTTTGGTCCAAAAATTAAGATGGCAACACCTAAAATGACACTTACTTCGAGCCAGCCTAAACCCAACATATTACCTCAGTTGATTATTAAATCTTTTTTACAGAGATTCGCCAAACAATTGACAATTGACTATGAACAACTGACAATTAGGGCTTGTCACCTCTCCTGGAGCGAAGTCATGATTAGAGATGGCTTCGGAAGAGGGGAATCATCTTCAGTATATCTTGAGAAACACTGTTTCTAGCGAGGGAATTATGTCTGAACCGTCATCGTCTTTGCGTTCTGAGCAACATCCTCTGATTCGAGCGCTAGCCAATACAATCACTACGGTATGGCAAGAGCAATTACAATTATTGCCTTATCATTTACCTGAAGATCTCGGCTATATCGAAGGACGACTCGAAGGGGATAAACTCACCATTGAAAATCGCTGTTACCAAACCCAAGCCTTTCGGAAACTGCATTTGGAATTAGCGAAGGTGGGGAATAATCTTGATATTCTCCATTGTGTGGTTTTCCCGCGACCCGAATATGATTTGCCCATTTTTGGTTGTGATTTAGTGGGCGGACGAGGTCAAATTAGTGCGGCGATCGCGGATTTATCCCCAGTTAGTCAGAACGGTGAGTTACCAGCAACCTATACAACAGCCTTATCAAAGCTGCCTCCGCTCAACTTTTCCCAACCCCGGGACTTACCCCCCTGGGGGGATATCTTTTCGGAATTTTGTCTATTTATTCGTCCTGAAGATCAGCAAGAGGAAGAACAATTCTTAGGACGAGTGCGGGATTTTTTAACCCTTCACTGTCAACAAGGGCAGATGGCAAACCCCGTGTCTCCCGAGCAACAAAAAGCCAATTTAGCCGGACAACAACGGTACTGTAGCCAACAGCAAAAAAATGACAAAACCCGCCGTGTGCTAGAAAAAGCCTTTGGTGAAGCCTGGGCAGAGCGTTATTTCAGTACTGTCTTATTTGATGTACCAGAAGAAGACGCTAACCGTTGTCCTTGAATTTTCTTTTTCAAAATTTAGCAGTTCACCCTTATTATGCAACAATAGTAAAGCTATATTCGCTAATTGCGGCTTTAGCAACCCCTTTTTTATTTCAATCATCGATCAATAAGAGTAAACGTTAAGATAAGTTATATGAAACCTGGCGATCGCGTTCGCGTTACCGAATCCGTTATTGTTTATCACCATCCCAAGCATAAAAAAGAAGCCTTTGATATTAAAGGGATGGAAGGAACAATTCAAGAAATTGTTACCGAATGGCAAGGCAGACCGATTAGTGCCAATCTTCCAGTGAAGGTGAAATTTGAAAAAAAGTTTACGGCTCACTTGCGTGAAGATGAAGTGGAAGTCATCGCCAGTGAGGAGTAAGCGACTGAGCAGTGGTAAATGAACAACGCACTGTTAATGATAATGGTTGCTCAAATTGGGAAAATCTTAATCTATCCAATTAAAGCGTTAGATGGAATATTGTGTGATTACGCGACGGTAATTGCTCCAGGAACGCTAAACTTTGATCGCAGATGGGCAATGTTTGATGGCCAAGGGAAGTATGTGAACGGGAAAAATAATCCCAAAGTCCATCAATTGCGCACGGCATTTGACCTGAATCAACTGAGTGTCACTTTCAATCCCGATTCAGCTTCTACTTCCTTTCACTTACCCACAGAAACTGAGGCGATTAATCAGTGGTTAAGCCATTATTTTCAACAGCCCGTCTTTCTCCGAGAACAACCCGCCGGCGGCTTTCCCGATGATACAGAAGCCTATGGTCCCACTGTGATTAGCACGGCGACCTTAGAAACGGTTGCCAGTTGGTTTCCGCCCTTGACAGTAGAGAACGCGCGATCGCGCTTACGAGCAAATTTAGAAATCAGTCATGTTCCTCCTTTCTGGGAAGATCAACTCTTTGCCGAGGCCGGAACAGCTGTTCACTTTTCCGTTGGGTCGGTTGCCTTGGCAGGAGTCAATCCTTGTCAACGTTGTGTCGTACCGACTCGTGACCCTAACACGGGAGAAAAATATCCTCACTTCCAGCGCATCTTTACTCAACAGCGCCAAGCAACGCTTCCGTCATGGACAACACGGAGTCGTTTTAACCATTACTATCGCCTCAGCGTTAATACTCGCATTCGGTCCTCCCAAGCCGGTAAAGTAATCAATATTGGAGATAAAGTCACTAAAGAATTTGATTCTTCTCTGAATTAAGATTAAACCGATAGAGGAGAAATCTACTTTTATTCGTTGTTGCCTCATTTTGGTCTCTTTTTGATCACTATAAAAGATGCGTTTAATCCCAAAAGTTTCTCCGTCCACTTGGCATTATTTCCTGCTTCCCAGCTTAGATGCACTGACGTTTCTAGCTTGGGGGACTTTATTATTTAAGTATTGGCTAAATGGTGAAATTAGACTCTTAATTCATCCGAATTATATTGGTCTGGTTGTCGTAACAGGAGGGGTGTTATTACTACTTGGAATCATAAAACTATTGCAGCTTTATTTTCTGCAAACGGTTAAGAGAGGTAGGGAACCCCTTTTCCAGCATGTGACGCTGTTTCCGGTGGGATGGAGTACTTTTTTTTTGTTAGGAACCGCCATTTTAGGGTTCCTGATGCCGCCGAAAATTTTAGGCAGTGAAATTGCCTTACAACGAGGGATTAGAGAAACCCTTCCCATGACCCAAACGGCACCCCAACAATTCCGTGTCAAGGTTCAACCTGAAGAACGATCGCTGATTGATTGGATTAAAACGATTAATACTTATCCGGAACCGGATGCTTATCAAGGGCAGAAAGTGAAAGTGCAGGGCTTTGTGATTCAAAAAGAGCAATTGCCTTCTAATTATTTTTTACTGGCGCAGTTTATTATTACCTGTTGCGCGATCGATGCTTATCCCGTTGCCTTACCCGTCCAACTTGCAAATACTAAGGAGCAGTATCCGGCTGATACTTGGTTAAAAGTAGAAGGAGAAATGATCACTGAGCAGCTGATTTCAACAATAACCCAAGACTCAGACAAGCAAGTAAAACGCCAAGTTGTGATTCGTGCCGAGCAAGTCACTGAAATTCCTACCCCCCGTAATCCTTATGGTTCCTAGTCGTCGCTTCAAACCCATTGATCGCATTTCAATCCTGTTCATTATTCTGCTGAGTCTGCTCTTATCGGCACTCATTTTAGCTGAAACGCTTTGTGGAGAAAATTGTTGGTTTAAGGCAAAAGCGAGAGTTCAAGATTTTACTTGGCAAGGGGAAAAAATTAGTGCTGACGATCGCGCTTTTCTGATTCGCTTTAGTCGTCCCATGGATCAAGAAAGCGTCGAAAATAACTTAAAAATTAAACCGGAATTGCCGGGAAAGATCAGTTGGTCGGGGAAACGGATGGCTTATACCTTAGAGCAACCTGCCCCTTATGGTACAGAGTATCAACTAACCATTAATGGGGCAAAAGAACGGTTAGGTAGTGAAATTAGACCCTTTCAAGACACCTTTCAAACTCGCGATCGCGCCTTTGTTTATTTGGGAGTACAAGGGGAACAAAAAGGACGATTAATTTTATATAACTTAACCCAACAAGAAAAAACGATCCTGACACCGCCGAACTTAGTTGTTAATGAATTTACCAGTTATCCCCAGCGCGATCGGATTTTATTTAGCGCCACTTCCCGCGATCATTGGGAACAAGGAAAACTCGAACAACAACTCTATACAGTAACGACAGGAATTAATGAGACCAAAGCCCCACTAGGAAAAATTGAGCAGGTTTTAGAAAATGATACCTATCAAATTCTTGAATTTGATCTGTCGCCTGATGGCAAAAAAATTATTGTCAGACGAGCCCAAAAAGAGGATGCAGGAGAAACAAGTCTTTGGTTACTCGAAGAAGAAACCGCTCCTCAACGTCTTGATAATGTAGAAGGAGGAGAATTTATAATCCCTCCTGATAGTCAGAGCCTCGCTATTGCTCAAGGACAAGGGGTTGCTTTAATTCCCCTCGAAGAAAATAGTAATCCTTCTAACTTTTTACCCCAATATGGTCAAGTTTTGACCTTTTCCCCCGATGGTCGAGCCGCCGCCATGGTGAACTTTAACACTCAAGATCCTGAAAAACGATACACTCGTTCTCTCTACGTCGTCACCAACCAGGGGGTAGAAAAAAATCTGCTGAATACTGAAGGGTCAATTCTCAATTGTCAATTTAACCCCACCGCTACGGATCTCTACTGCTTACTTACGGAATTAATTGATAGCGAACAATATCGAGAACAACCGTATTTAGTGAGTATCAACCTCGAAAGCACAGAAATTATTCCTTTGTTAACCTTACCGGAATATCAGAATATTACCATGAGTCTGTCTCCTGATGGTCTAGCGTTATTATTTGACCAAACCATGAGCGTTAACAGTGCTGACAATTCTCATCCCACCTTACGGAGTAATTCTGGCGAAGCCATTATTGACAGCCGTCTTTGGTTATTAGTGCCGACCCCAACGCTGACTGACAACCCAGCTCAACAACCAGAGTTAGAGGAATTACCGATCTCGGGATTAACGCCTCTGTGGCTACCGTGACAACGGGATAACTGTCCTGACATCCTACCAAAATAGGGCAATATCACTTACAGTAGTAATTAGCATCCCCCACCTTTGCATTCTCTTGCCTTAACTCATGCCCGATATTACTGTTTCTCCCTGGTTAAGTCGTATCGTTTATCCTTTAGGGTGTTACCTGCTTCTCCCTGCATATTTTGGCAGACTGGAGGTGTTCGGACGAGAAAATCTGCCGCGCACGGGACCCGTGCTACTGGCGCCGACTCATCGCTCGCGTTGGGATGCGTTGATTATACCCTATACAGCAGGACGTTGGAAAACTGGTCGTGACTTAAGATACATGGTGTCCGAGAATGAAATGCGAGGCTTGCAAGGTTGGGTGATCAGCCATATGGGCGGCTTTCCCGTTGATCCGAAACATCCCGGTTTAAGCACGATTCGTCAAAGTATTGAGGTGTTGTCTCAGGGAGAAATGCTAGTTATCTTTCCTGAGGGCGATATCTATCGACAGCAGACGATACAGCCCTTAAAAGCGGGGATTGGTCGGATTGCCATCCAAGCGCAAGTACAACGCCAAGTCAAAGAAAGTGTAAAAGTCGTTCCGATTAGTATTCATTATTCGCAACCCTATCCGAACTGGGGAACAAAAGTGCAAGTGAAAGTGGGAACTCCCATTGATGCTGCCGATTATCCTTCCAGTCAAACGAAAAAAAGCGCACGATGTTTGATTAAAGATCTAGAAACCGCCTTGAAAGATCTGTATGAGAAAGATCAACCTTGGCAACAAGTCTATTCCAGTGACTGTTCAACTGAGAGTCAATATCATCGCTCAGAGCAATCGGCTTCGGTTCACCATTAAGTCACTAGTTTCCGTGATTACTGTATGAATGGGAATTACTTGCACGACACAGTTACTGTAACCTAGGGCTTGTAAGGTATTGACAAATTCGGGGGTCCAAATGGTTTCTTGGACGGGGATGTTTTGTGCTTTTAGTAGAGAGAGGAGGCGCGATCGCGCAATGCCAGATAACGCATCATTAACTGGCGGAGTCCACCAAATCCCCTCTTTCCACCCCCACAAATTGCCAGTACTGGTTTCTAACCAATTCCCCGCTTCATCCACCAAAATGGCTTCTTGCGCCCCTTTTGCTTTCGCTGTTTGCAACGCCAGCCAACTGCTTAAATAATTACCCGTTTTGTGGGTGGGAAAACTCCGTCGAAAGGGTTCCGCATTCGCTAGCCAAGCGACAATTCCTACTTCCTGTTTTTGTTCTAGATCCGGTGGTAACGGACGCCCGGTAATGAACTCTCGTCCATCCGGGAAAATCGTCAGGCGTAAAACCGGGAAATGTAAGCTTAATTGTTCTGCCCCTTTTCTGAGTTGATACCAGTTGGGTTGCTGCCAAGCAAAGGCTTGCAGGGATTGCTGTAAGCGATCACAGTGGTCATGCCACTGGGTTAACTCATGGTCTAAATCATGGTTATAAACGCGGAGGGTGGTAAAAACAGTTGCCCCATACAATAAGCCGGGGTCATTAATAGCAAGGGGAATGGTGGCTTGATTATAGAGTTGACCCTCGTACCAATACAGCATGAAGTTCCTGATGCAATCTTTGCCGATCCTAGCAAGGGAAAGAGCTTTGAGAGGGCTGTCGGATCCATCTTTTAGAGTAATCCAAGAAAATGATCATCCAGTAGCTATAGGCTGCTTAGGGAAATTTCAAGACATTATGGATGGTTTATTTGTTGCAGCACTCTTATAGGAATCGCCGTAAAACCAACGTGCTTTAGCCGTTGGATCTAAGGCGGGTGAGTCGAAGACGAACAAACTTTTAACGTGCTAAAATAAGTTTAGTCACTCACTAGAGCATAAATGTTTGTTTTAGAGTACAAAATTAGAGCCAAGCAAAAGCAGTTTTCTGCCATAGATGAGGCGATCCGCACCATGCAATTTGTGCGGAACAAGTGCCTTCGCTATTGGGAAGATACTCCTGGCGCTAGCAAGTACGATCTAAACAAATACTGTCGTGTGCTGTCTCACCAGTTCAGTTGGGCGGGTAAGCTCAACTCACAAGCGAGACAGGCAGCAGCTGAAAGAACGTGGGCAGCTATTAATCGATTCTACAAAAATTGTCGCAATCAAATAAAAGGGAAAAAGGGCTATCCCAAATATCAAAAAGACAACCGATCAGTTGAATATAAAGATACGGGTTGGAAGTTAGACCCCAACACGAAAAAGCACATCACTTTCACCGATAAGAATGGAATTGGTCGTGTGAAATTAGTGGGAAGTAGAAACATCTATTTCTACTCACCCGACCAAATTAAGCGCGTTCGGATCGTTCGTAGAGCAGATGGGTACTACTGCCAATTCTGTATCAATATTGAAGTGAAAGAAGAGATGGAGCCAACCAAGCGTGTGATTGGGCTTGATGTGGGGCTAGCCCACTTTTTGACTGACAGCAACGGGGAGAAAGTAGAAAACCCTCGTTTCCTCCGAAAAGGAGAACAGGAGCTTAAACGGTTTCAACGACAACTTTCTCGAAAAGAAAAAGGTTCATCTAATCGCAAAAAAGCCAGAAAGCGGTTGGCTAGAAAACACCTGAGCATAAGTAGGCAGCGTCTTGAACACGCCAAGAGAGTGGCGCGTTGCGTATGTCAGTCTAACGATCTGTTATGTCGCTTATAATATCCACAACGTATATCTTATAAGCATTCTACGTCATTACTACTTTCTACAACATTCATAGAGGATTCCTGCACTCTGAGTAAGAACTACATTTTTCTCCAAAACTCACTCGCAACAAATCTGTGATGATCCAGAAGAATATCTAGTGAAAAAACCGATTTTTCAAGTAATTTATTAGTATTAAAAATAATTATTTTAGAAGCATTAAGTAATTCTTTTGCGTCATAAAAACTAATACTAATATCATTATCTGCCACATCAAAAAACCTACGTTCATCATCTATTTGCCTGACTTCTTTGTGAGCAAATATTTTATCTCTTGCTTTTTTTATCCGTGAAGCTAAATCTGATTTCTCAAGATGATCGTAATCTTCAATGACTTTTCTATGAAGACACTCAAATTCTTTTCCTAGCTCTTGTTTTTGTTGCTTTTGAATTGTCTTAATCATGTCTGCAATTTCTTCTTCTGAATGATTACCAACAAAATGAATTTCATCTGGCGTAGAAAAGACATCCTTTAAGTATTGTTTGACATTTTTATCCCCTAAATCATCAATTATCTTTTTGAGACTTCCGCTTTTGTTGTTCTTATCAAAAAGGCTCGCGTGCATATCCACAATTATGCTAGTGAATAAAGCCATACGTAAAACTTTAGCACCCATAACACCTTCACTATAATTCCATCTTGAATATACATTTGGATCGTCAAGTAATGGAGATAAAATTTGCCAATATTGTTCAGCAATAAAAAAGGAGCTTATAATCCCTTGATTTATTACTTTAAGTTTTTTAATTTTTTCGGTAATTGTCATTTTTCTGTAAGTAGGGGTAAAATATCTAAATCATAAAAATTATAAATGATATCATCATAGAATTAGAATTTTTATCTTTATCTTTTAGCTCGTTCTTCTAAATACTCCAATGTCCAGCCTCTTTTAACGATTTCTTCATAAGGAGTCCATTCTCCTGTTGGCTCTAAGACGATAATCCCTTCTTTCGTTCCCATACTGGCTTGGACAAGACCTTCATTCTTAGCCAGTTTGTACCATTTACCAAAGGATTCTTTTACTTGATTGAATTGGCGTTCTTCATCGGTTAAATTGGGAGTCCAATTTTCTTCTAAGGCTTTTCTAAATAACCCTGCCTTTGACTTAACCTTTTTTCCTGTAGATAAGTATTCTTCAACCGCAGATAAAGCATTTAGCACGTCTTCTTTTTGGAGGAAGTCGATTAATTCATTTAACTTTTTACTAAGTCTAATTCCTACTTCTTTCAAGCGAGGTTTAATTAGATTATGGATGGATTCTTCAGGGTTAGATACTTCTTCCTCTTCTAGAGAGCTAGGAGATGGGTTACACATCTCTTCTTGAGAAGTCGCTTTTCTTAAGGAGTCAATAGAAACGACTTTAGGATTGGCATTTCTCAACTCAGTTTTACACTCTTCTAATTCTTCTCTAGTTGAAGTAAGTTCTGATTGAAGACGTTTATTTTCCTCTACTAATCTTGCGTTTTCCACCTTAAGACGTTCCGCTAGATTACTGCTTTCTTGAAGTTGATAGAGTCTTCCTGTTAGAGATTCATTCGCTTTTCTAAACTGTTCTATCTGACCTTTAAGTTTCTTGTTCTCCTCTCTGAGATTATAAATAATTACTGATTTAGAATCATCAGAGGCAGAAGGAGCTTTCTTCGGTTTAGGTTGATTTTTCTGTTGGTCACGAAGAGTTTGAATACGATGTTTAATCTCAGGGTACTTATAGAGATAAGCCGTAGAAACATTAGCTACATGAGCAACCGTCTGGAAATTAATCTTTTGGTTC
>JAAANX010000089.1 GCA_009909085.1 Cyanobacteria bacterium GSL.Bin1
ATGAGAAGCGAGAAAAATTTACCCTGATTCTCCTCCGAAGTTTGATGGTGGAATCAATCAATTCCCCTTGATATGATCGCCAAATGGACAATGTGACAGTTGAGGGTGCGGAATGTGGGTTCTACCATTTCGTCGTAATCCAATACTTCTACCTCTGGGAGGTCTTCGCTTCTGTTAATACTGGGAACGTCCTCTTCTGTCTCTTTCCACTGGGGAGACGCTTTAACAGTAAATACTTGTGCTTGTTCTTCTTTCTGTCGTTCCTTTTTCGTTTTCTTCTTCGCAACAAATTGATCGCGATCGCGCACTTCTTCACTAATGGAATGATTACTGAGCGTTTTTCCAGCGTTGCGAAGTTTCCGACTCATCGCTTTCGCTTCAGCAAGGGATAAGTGTTCCGTTTCCAAGTCCAGGGCATAAGCACGAGTGTGGTCGCACTGCTAAACATGATTACTGTACTCAACAGATAAGTCTTGTCCAGCACGGGTTTTAAGGGATAATTGTGAACCTCGCCAACCAGGGGAACGAATGCTCTTTTTCTTTTCCTGTGCTTCTATTACTGGCTGAAGAACACGATAAACAGTCATGTGACTGGGAGGTTTTAAGCCGAGTTCTCTCGCTTTTCCCTGAGTACGTAGATAAACCTGCTGACGGGTCATGCGCTTACTCCCTTTATTCCCCTCTCGATAGGTTTTCAGGATAAATTCTTCTAAACGAGAATCAATGCGATGATTTCCTTTATCGGAACGCTCCCCTGTCGATAGAGCGCTTAAACCTTCTTCCTCCCATCGCTTGATAAGCCGTTGAACGGTTCGCACCGACTTTCCTAACTTTTGCGCTGCCTCTTTCAGTTTCTTGCCATAGGTCGCGCGATTACAGGGGTCTTGAAGACTTTGAATAATCTCCAGCTTGAGTTTCGCTTCCTCGGAAAGGTCTTCAGAAAGATTGCCCTTTCCCCTTTTCCCCTATTGCCCTTTTTTTCGCGCTTCGCGCGATTTCGACGTAATTTTTTGTTAAGAAACCAACTGTGACCCAAGAGTTGCCTATCATCCAAAAGGTTTACGACCTCATCCTGTGGTACGTACCGATCGCGAACTGCCTCCCGCGCGACCATAAGTATTTATTGGGAGACCGAATTATTTCAAGATTATACGAACTGCTAGAAGAATTGATTCTGGCTCGCTATGCTAAAGAAAAGCTTGCTCAACTGGAACGGCTCAACAGCAAGCTCAATATCCTGCGATATCAAACCCATTTATTGCTGGATTTCGATCTCATCTCTACCCAGCGTTACGAGTACGCCAGCAAGCTTATCGATGGTATTGGCGTTGACTTGGGAGGCTGGATTCAGCAACAGCGCTGTCTTAGGAGCAAAGGATGAAACGTTACGGACATTTGTGGCATCAGATCGTTGCCTTCGAGAATATTCTGGACGCCTCTCGCAAAGCTCAGCGCGGTAAGCGCTTCCGGAGTAACGTTTTGGCGTTTAACTACAACCTAGAACAGGAATTGCTACTCCTAAAGTCCGAGTTGGAGTCGAAAACCTACCAACCGGGTGAATACCGTACCTTTGAAATCCGCGAACCCAAACGCCGCACTATTTCCGCAGCCCCCTACCGCGATCGGGTCGTGCATCACGCTCTGTGCAACGTCATGGTTCCCATCTTTGAAGCTGCCTTTATTGCCGATTCCTATGCCAATCGTCTCGGTTATGGCACTCACCGAGCCTTGCATCGCTTTACCCAATTTGCGCGCTCCATCCAGCCGCTACGTCCTCCAGTGCGACATCAAAAAATACTTCCCCAGTATCGACTTAGAAATTCTCAAATCAATCCTGCGCCAGAAGATTAAGTGCCGGGATACCTTATGGTTAATTGATACCATTATCGATGCCAGTAACGAACAAGAACCGATAAACGAGTACTTCCCTGGCGACACTTTAAGCAGTAGCCACTTCTGAACGAAAAATGATTCACCCCTTGTTTCGTCGGCACCGTTGAGAACAATATTTGACTTCATCCCAACAATCTGCCCATTTTTTGCGCCAAGTAAAGGGGCGCCCACAAACCACACAAGTTTTTGTTGGTAAATCAGATTTTTTGCGTTGCCGTGCCATAAAACTGAAGGATGTTAGTGAATGAGCGTTGGGTATCGCCAACTGCCGAGTCCTACCAAAATAATCGTAATTCCTAAGAGAATTGTCCAATCTAAAAGTAGAGGATGCTATTCCTGAGTGAACAACTACTATCAAAATTAGCCAGTTACTCTAAGATAACGAATTCAATCGTTGACAACAGCCTTTTCTGCTGGGGGTTGGGACAATCACTGTTTTGATTCTGATAAACTGTAGGCAATTGTGACCCCCAAATATTTGTATATTTCTGCAAAAGATATTCTCAGCAATCCTCGCTACCATCAGGGTAAAGGCGTTGTGAGCAACGTAGTGTGTCGGATCAAAAAATCGTTAATAAAAATATGACAGATACCCAAACCATCTTAGAAGCACTCCGTCCTGTACAAGACCCAGAATTGCAAAAAAGTCTGGTCGAACTAAACATGATTCGAGATATCACTTTGGATGAGGGGGCTTTGAGTTTTAAGCTCGTGCTAACAACCCCAGCTTGCCCTCTCAAAGAAATGATCGTGGATGATTGTAAAAAAGCGGTACAAGATTTGCCGGGCGTGGAGACGGTTGATGTGGAAGTCACTTCAGAAACCCCTCAACAGAAGTCGCTTCCCGACCGAGAAGCGGTGCCAGGGGTCAAAAATATCGTCGCTATTTCCAGTGGAAAAGGCGGAGTTGGAAAAAGCTCGGTTGCAGTGAATATAGCAGTTTCCCTGGCGCAAACGGGTGCCAAAGTTGGCTTGTTAGATGCCGATATTTATGGTCCCAATGCCCCGAGTATGTTGGGATTAGCGGAGGCAAAAGTCCGGGTGCAAGAATCGCCCAAAGGAGAAGTTTTAGAACCGGCATTTAATCACGGCGTGAAGTTAGTTTCGATGGGCTTTCTGATTGATCCTGACCAACCTGTGGTTTGGCGGGGACCGATGCTCAACGGCATTATCCGTCAGTTTCTCTATCAAGTGAACTGGGGCGAATTAGATTATTTAGTGGTCGATTTACCCCCCGGAACTGGAGATGCTCAGTTGACCCTTGCCCAAGCCGTTCCCATGTCTGGAGCAGTGATTGTGACCACACCTCAAGATGTGTCCTTAATGGATGCCCGGAGAGGATTGAAAATGTTTGAGCAGCTCAATGTCAACGTTTTGGGGCTTGTGGAGAATATGAGTTATTTTATCCCCCCAGACTTGCCCGATCGCCGCTATGATTTATTTGGCTCCGGTGGCGGTGAGAAAGCAGCCAAAGAATTGAATGTACCATTGGTGGGCTGTATTCCCCTCGAAATTTCCTTACGGGAAGGGGGCGATCGCGGTATTCCCATTGTGATTTCTCATCCCAACTCCGCCTCTGCCCAAGCTCTCCGCTCAATCGCCGAACAAGTGGCGGCTAAAATCTCGGTTGTTGCCTTAACCTAAGTCGTGCCCCATGGCTCAGCTTCCCCGGAAAAAGTTCAGTTTACGCCGGTTCATTGCCCCTTGGCAGCAAATGGACTGGTTTTTACTCCTTCTCGTTGCTGGAATTACGGTTTGGGGCGGTTTCATAATTGGCAGTACGCAACTGAATGAAACCGCTAACAACTCAGTTCAGCACTGGATCATGGGTGGGATTGGTCTGGCACTGAGCTTTTTCATTGCTCGCTGGCGCTATGAGCGTTTACTTTCTTACTTTTGGATTGTGTATGGAATCACGAATCTCTCTTTGGTAGCCGTTTTGTTAGTGGGTGTTGCCGCAAAAGGGGCGCAACGCTGGATTACCATTGCTGGGTTTAATTTACAGCCTTCTGAATTTGCCAAATTAGGCGTGATTATTACCTTGGCTGCCCTCCTTCATCATCGTCCAGCCGAAACCTTACCCGCGATGTTTCGGGCATTACTGGTGGTAGCTGTGCCATGGGGATTAGTCTTTTTACAACCAGATTTAGGAACTTCTTTAGTCTTTGGCGCGATCGCGCTGGGAATGTTGTATTGGGCAAATGCTAATTTCGGCTGGTTGCTGTTACTAGTTTCTCCAGCCGTGGCAGCTATCTTATTTAATCTCTATGTTCCAGGGTGGTTAGGTTGGGCTGCATTGATGTTTGTGATTGCTTGGCGCACCCTCCCCTGGGGCTGGTTAGCCGGTTGTGGCGCAATTGCCGTCAATTTTGTTGCGGGGGGCTTGGGGAATCTCTTTTGGGGGTTGCTCAAAGACTATCAAAAAAACCGTCTTATCCTGTTTCTAGACCCGAATCAAGATCCCCTCGGGGGCGGCTATCACTTAATTCAATCTCGCATTGCCATTGGTGCTGGAGAACTGTGGGGACGAGGCTTACATCAAGGCACGCAAACCCAATTAGACTTTATTCCCGAACAACACACCGACTTTATTTTCAGTGCTGTAGGGGAAGAATTAGGCTTTATCGGGAGTTTTGGGTTAATTGTCCTATTCTGGTTCGTTTGTGTCCGCTTATTGGTCATTGCCCTCAAGGCCAAAGATAACTTTGGTTCCCTCCTCGCGATCGGCACTCTGACGATGATTGTGTTTCAAGTTCTGGTCAATGTTGGGATGACGATTGGGCTTGCTCCCATCACTGGACTTCCCCTCCCTTGGATGAGTTATGGGCGTTCTGCAATCTTGATGAACTTTATGGCAATTGGTTTAGTTGAATCGGTGGCCAACTATAAGCAACGGACTACCTTCTTTCGTTAATGGGAAGATTGCTTTTCTTGGCGAGTCTCAGCTGACTTTGATTCCGAACTCAGATTAATCGAGTTTATATTGAGCAAGAAGGTCTAGGTTTTGCTGTACCCTGCTTTGAAGCTCGTCTACGATTTGAGTAATGGTTGCAGCACGATGTTCTTTTTGGGAACCAGCTAAGCCATCGCCTTGGAAAGCAGGAAAGGAGTCTTTAAGATTCATGGGTTTGCCGATATAAACGAGAGCTTGGCGATAGTCTTTCGGTGGGGGTCGGTCAATGCCAAAGACTTCTCGTTCTAGGCGCGTGAGGGTATCGAGATATCTCTCTTGGGAGGGGTTTTCTGCAACGTAACCATCATAAATCGCATCAAAATTGAGGACTCGCCAGAGGGAATGGCGAATAAAATCAGTCCTCCAGATTTGACCAAACTGATCTTCCCAAGAGGGTTCTGATAAGCTTTCTGTTATTGGAGATGGAGCCGGGAAAGATATCGCTGGGCCCTCCATCTTATTTTCTTCGTTAGTTACTCCTTCTAATAAATATTGCAGCTTATAGACCCGTTCGCGATCCGGAATTTCTTCTGAAGTTTTAACATCAAAAAACTGTTCAATGGTCTCTAAGATTCTCGCTTTGAGATAAGGAATTCGCTCATTCATAGTAGCTCCCTCTAAACCGGCAAAGGCATAATCTTGCTCACAAAGCTGTAAGACCTTTTCTCCGACGGTTCGCAAGCGTTGATATTGATCGCCTTGAGCGGTAAGATTTAACTCCTTTTCCAATCGTTGTAAAAGCTGACGAATAATTAGTGTCACATCACGGGGATAACGGTATTTGATCGAAATCGGAATTGCATACAGGTCAGGAATTTCTCCCTTCTGCTTTTGGTCACGATTGAGGGCTTGGAAAGCGAGTTGGATCGCTCCTGTACGGAAGGGACTAACGCGATCATTTTGGAAAGAACAGCCTCCCTCCGGGAAAATCACCAATCGACTATTCGGTTGACTCAAAATTTCTAGGGTATGACGCACACTGTTTCGATCTGGTAAACCTCGTTTAATGGAATAAACCCCAAGCCGTTGTAAGAAAGGACCAAGATAACCGCGTAAAGCAAGATGATCAGCCAGGTAATAAAACATTTCTCCTAGCTGAGCGGAAAGCAGAAACATAACAATTGGATCTTGGAAGGTGGGATGATTGGCTAAGAATAGGATTCGTTTATTTTTGAGTGCTGCCAGTTCCTGTTCATAGCTCGGCACAATAACAACATCCAGTTTGTTCAGCCAACGACAGATGAAAGGAGATACAAATTGCACAAAGCGAACCAACCAAGGAGTGAGTTGGCTCGGGTAAAACTCTTTTTGTTTTGAAGAAGAGGCAGAATGGCTCATAGCAAAGTACATTCATCTGATAGGGTTATAGTCATCAGTCATATATTTGTACGATTATCGTAACCCTCGTACAGAAAAAACACCGTTCTGGAAATGTTTTATGGGATACTCTCCCGTGATATGTACAGCCCTAGGTTTTCAGGTGCGGAATGCACCGGTGGATTTCTGCGGGAGAAGTGAAATAGCCCGAACTAAAGCCTACAAGATCTACGGGTTGTTCTGGTGAAAAGTTTCTGGTCATGTAGTTTCCAATCTGCCGTACCCAATGTTCTAGTCCGAGTTCTCCAGTTCTTGGTTCAAGACTAAAGGAATGGGTACACCATCCTAAATGACTAAGATAATCTGCCAGTTTACCCATTTGAAGATGGCTAGAAATTCGACCGTGGAGAAGAAGGACAGGATTATGAGTAGACATCGCGTTGATACGAATTCATTCTCTAGTGAAGTGCCAGCGATCCCCCCAGCAATGACCTCATGCTAACTTAACCTTGAACACTATATAAATAAAATGCGCGATCGCGCTTGATAAAGAGATTATTTCAATTTGAGAGATTCCAACTCAGTATAATGAATATTTTTATTGCTCGTGATTTGAATGATTTTGCCCGCTGCATCATGATCCGAACGCTAGTATTTGTCGTGGAACAAAACATCTCGGCTGCAATTGAAACGGATGAATTTGAAAAGACCGCAACTCATTATCTCGTTACGGATGAAGGCAAAGCCCTAGCAACAGCGCGTTGGCGACGAATTGATGAGCAGACAGCTAAAATTGAGCGGGTTGCTGTTTTAAAAGACGCACGGGGCAAGGGGGTTGGAACAAAGTTGATGCGCTATATCCTGAATGCAATTCACTCTGACCGAAAGCTCCAAGCGATTAAAGTGGGTTCGCAAAACTCAGCGATTCCGTTTTATGAAAAACTAGGATTTCAGATCATTGGCGAGGAATATCTGGATGCCGATATTCCTCATCAGATGATGGTCAAAAACAATTCGGATACAAATTCACCTTAATTCCCCCTCTCACCCTTAATCTTTCCTTACTCTAGCGAAAGAAATCTCATCCAAATCTTGATAAGATGAGAAGCTATCGAGAGGGTTAACTCAGCAAATGAAACTTTATTATATCCCTACCACCCGGGCGGTTCGTCCTCGTTGGCTCCTGGAAGAAATGGAACTACCTTACGAACTTGTCCAAGTCACTATGGAAATGTCTCGTCAACCGGAGTATAAAACGCTTCATCCTCATGGTAAAGTTCCTGTTTTGGCGGATCAAAAAGTGACGATTTATGAGTCAGCAGCGATTTGTGCCTACTTAGCGGATGAATATCCCGAGCTAAACTTCGCTCCTTCTTTGCAAAGTCCAGCGCGAGGATATTATTACCAATGGCTATTTTATAGTTCTCTTACTCTAGAACCGCCTGTGGAGCAATATATGTTTCACGTGTTGCCCGATTTGCCAGAAAAAGTATTACCCAAGACTCAACAAACAAGAGTTTCTCCAGAAGACGCTCTGCAATGGTTTGCTCAAGTTTGTGACCCCTTAAATAAAATTTTGAAGGATAACGATTATTTGGTAGAAAACCGCTTTACCACCGCAGATATCATCACGGGTGGGGTTTTGTATTGGGCATATCGACTCGGGATGATGAAAGAGGAAACACCTGTGAAAACTTATCTGACTCGGTTGATGGAACGTCCTGCTTTTCAGCGAGCGGATGAAAATCGGTATGTTGCTGTGGAGTGATTTTCGGTTCTTTACTCCAAGAACATCATCCCTTCTTCTTCCAGGAAAAAACAATCCTCATTATCATTTCTGGTTACGGTTGGGAAAGGAACCAGATTTTAAGAGACCTGATTGCGCTTTTAGCAGTATTCAACGCGATCGCGTCAAAGATTGGGTGAGCCTTGGGGTCAATCGGAGGGTAAAATAGAATGCTGATTGCGATAAGCCAAGGACTTGCGAGTGAATGATTTCTAGTAACGATTTTAGAACGGGAATGACCATCGAACTTGAAGGGAATGTCTGGCGCGTTGTCGAGTTTCTGCACGTGAAGCCAGGAAAAGGATCAGCCTTTGTGCGCACCAAATTGAAAAATGTCCAGAGTGGCAATGTGGTGGAACGAACCTTCCGCGCCGGCGAAACAGTTCCCCAAGCCACCCTAGAAAAACGGTCAATGCAACACACTTATAAAGAAGGGGATGAATACGTTTTCATGGACATGGAATCTTTTGAAGAAGTGCGGATCCCGCCCGAAACCATCGGCGATCGCGCCAAATACATTAATGAAGGCATGGAAATTAGTGCCGTCTACTGGGAAGGCAATATTCTTGAGGTGGAAGTTCCCAACTCGGTTGTTTTAGAAGTGGTGGAGACGGATCCAGGGGTAAAAGGCGATACCGCGACCGGCGGCAGTAAGCCGGCAACGGTGGAAACAGGGGCGCAAGTCATGGTTCCCTTGTTTATCTCGGTTGGGGAGCGCATTAAAATTGATACCCGTAACGACACTTATGTCGGTCGTGAGTCATAAGGAAGATTTGTCTCGAACCAACTCACTTGGGAAAATAAGATGAAAACTGTTGAATAGGATAGATGATTGGTGTCAATAGACTTTAAAGAAATTCGTGAACTCCTCAATGCCATTTCCCAGGCTGATGTTGCTGAATTTAGCCTGAAAAGCGATCAGTTTGAACTGACAGTGCGCAAAGGACTCGCTACGGGGACAACCGAAACGCCAGTTCCCCCCTCTCCTCAACCGCAACCTGCCCCAACTGAAAATCCGCCGGCTGAAGAAAGCGCGATCGCGCCCCCTCCCGAAAAAAACGATTGGGAAGCGATCACTTCTCCCATTGTCGGAACCTTTTACGAAGCCCCTGCACCGGGAGAGCCAGCTTTTGTTAAAGTCGGCGACCACATTCAAACGAATCAAACCGTTTGTATTGTGGAAGCCATGAAAATTATGAATGAAATTGAAGCTGAGGTTTCAGGACAAGTGATGGAAATAACGGTTCAAAATGGCGAACCAGTGGAATTTGGTCAAACCCTGATGCGAATTAAGCCTGATTAAGAATTACAGCTCATAATTGGCTCGAAACTCATTGCGGGTTAGGGGTTGAGGAATATAAACTCCTTCTCCCCCTAAATATTCCAGCGGTTCTCCTTCCACTTCTAACCAAATTTTTGCTTCTGGATCTAAACTGGTCGCGGTATACAACACCTGTCCCACGCGACCAATCATGGAAGCACTCCCGCCGCCAAAGGTAAATTCTTGAGAAAGATCAACATGAATGCCATCTCCTTGGAAACTGACACTCCGCAGTTGCGTGGCTTCAGGAATTGTACTGGTATAGTTCCCTTCCTGGGTTCCTGCCAGCAGTTTTTGCAGCGCTTTTTCCACGACAACCCTCTCTTCCGCTTGTTCAATCAGCATTGGTTTGGCTGCTAACTCAATTTGGTTCTCAGTAACTTTTAGCCAATAAACTTGTGCTTCCACATTCTCTGAGGTCGGATTTTCCGAGGAGTTCGAGCGGTTTGGCTGAGTTAGACTTGTTATCCAAGCTGGAGTTGGTTCTCCTTTAATTACTATCCACGCCCACCACGCAGCAAACCCACCTGCGATGATCAGGACGCTAGAAACGCCAGCAATCAAACCTGTTGAAAATTGATAACCTTTTTTCTGCTCTTGCATAGTCACCTTTTGGGGGATGGGTATTAGGTTAGGGAGAAGTTGAGAAAGAGTTATTTCTCAGAAAGATTTCGGAGAATCGCCTCTTGCCCCGTTTGCAATTTGTACAAACGCTGCTAATTTTACCTCATCTTCTTCTATTTTTAATTGTAAAAGCCTTGCTATCATCTTTTCTTCATTTAAGGTACCCAAATTAAAGCGAGCGCTAATTCTTTCGCTAACAATCGTTACAAGTCTTGGCGGAAGTGGTTTTCCATCTACCGTCACCTTAGGCTCAACTAAACTTAATTTTTTCCCTTGTTGAATTTTAATTCCCAATTCAACATGGAGATCAAATTCTCGAAATTGATTGTTTGGATGACGGGATACCTGTGGATCGAGATTAACTGTTAGGCGATTATTATCTTTAAAGTTGACCGTAGTGCTTAATAATTCGTAATGTTGATTACAGCCACTGGGGAGTTGTTCGACAATTCGTTGCGCCATCGCGTTGAAGCGCGTCTTGACCCCTGGAGAGTCTAAGAAGCGATTAAGATCCGTCTCATTAAGAGAGACTTGCAATGCAGCATTTAGTGGTTCCTCGAGGACAGATTGGACTTGTGGAAATGACCCGAATTTTCCTCCTCGCAAAGCAGCCCAGTCAGTGGCGATTGGATCCGTTTCAATGGCAAGGGATTTTAGACGTAAATGCGGTGTCAAATCGACCCCACGACTTAGAGCGCAGCATGGGAGTGCTGTTTATTCTAGTCGCAATCCTCGATAAACCTCCCAAGTGGTACTATTCCGTGCGAAGTCGCCAAATTGGAGAGTGTCGGTTTCTTCATTTTGGGTGCGGCGTAAATGGACACGAATTCGAGCGAATAACTCTTCAACACTAAACGGTTTAACCACATCATCGTCTGCACTCGCATCTAATCCCGCCACGCGATCACTGGCTTCTACTTTGACAGTATAGGTTTCATCACTAACGTCGGTAACTGTCACATTGGCTTGAGCATTTTTCCATAGCGAGGAAAGGCTTGTCCTAATTCACAGCCAATGGGACCCGCGCCAATGACAGCTAACGATTCTGGACGTTCTTTCAGGGAAAAGACTTGTTCGTTAGTTAAAAAGCCTGCTTCTTCTATAACATAACTAACGAGCAGTACCTTGAACATAGCACAGTTAATAGGCAGGTTCTAATCCCTTTGAAGATGTTGTGGATTTCCGTAGTCTTCTTGGTAAGCGATGCATTAACAGGAGATAGATCGCTGGGGCAAAATAGAGCGCCATCACTGAAGATCCGGCAATTCCGCCCGCGATCGCGATGGCTAGAGGTTGCCAAAACGGATCGCCTGCAGCCAGTAGCGGAACAAAGCCCATTATGGTGGTTACCGTAGTCGTGAGGACATGGGGCGTTGCAAAGACAATGCTAATTGTCTTCTGGTGTTCGCGCTTTGCCCTTTCCAAAAGCGATCACTTGTTGTCCTCCAATCGAAAATTTGCAGTTGTGATGAAATCGCGGTTTTTTTCATTTGTTTTACTGCCTATGATCGCTCGCTACTCCTCGATTTGGAATGTCACATTAAATCGTTGGACAATGGAAGGATCACCTGACCAGGGTCGCCATTCCTTGAGTTGTAATCTGGCGATTCCTGTGGCTTTAGTTTTGAAATTAAAGATCCGTTCTCCTCCACCACCTATCCCTGCCTTCTCGGGGAGAGAAAATTCCGAACTTTGAAGTTCGATTGCCTGGGAATCTATTTGGTCGATTACCCATTCGTAGCCCGTGGTGGGGTTTTCTGCTAGCTTGATCGCGATCATATCGCCACGGCGAACGGTAAATGTTTTGCCTCGATCGGCCTGGGTAATAGTAAGTTGTGACACTGTCTTACTCTCGATACAGTTTGAATCATTAGTCACTAAGAATACCGTTGGAGTATTGAGATCATGCATAACTCCTGGATTAAACTCTAAAAGCAAAGCCAGAATAATGGGCATCAACATCAAGAACACGTCCTAAACTAAAATCCCATAGGCTTCATCAAAGGCTGCTTCGGCATAAGCATCAGAGGCATAAGCATATCCTCGATCACCCCAATCAGTTCCCCAACTGTTGCGGATGATGAATCTGTCAGCACTGTAGCCGACAATGACGATCGCGTGTCCGCCCCGAACCGTATCTGGTTGATAGACATCTAGGTTGCCGTCGGTGTTATCGGCATTAAACCAAGTTGCATCTACTCCCAGTCTGGTTAAAATTGGACCCTGGGTTGCCAGCCAATTTTTCCACTTTTCTGCTACTACTTGCCAGCTATTCCACCGTCTACGCAGAGTAAAGTAATTGGCAATTCTATACATTGATGCTAGAGCATAAAAGGCATTTTGGGATTTATGACTTAATTTATCGGGATCGAAGGGCAACTCATTTTCCGTTACACAACCATATCTGTGAATAATGGTCAGGGCTGCCTTCAAGCTGGTTCCAGGTCCTTCCAGGAATGTGGTGGGATAATGGGTAAATTCGTCCATTTCCTTGGCAGCCATCCAGACAAATCTTCTGGACAACCGTTTATCCTGATCTTGGGGAAAAATTCCCTTCTTGACCAAATGCCACCAGAAAATATCGGCAGTGGCAAAACCAACACATGCACCATGATTGGTTTGATCGCCAATCTCCCACCAATCATCTTCTCGTCGGTCTACCGAGGAGGGAATCTCCACTGGTTCGGCAGTCACGATCCCTGCTTCCAGGGCATTTTCTACGCCCCAATCTTGTTCAGTGTCGCGGGAGGGAATGCAATTCAAAATTCTTTCTGTTGGTTTGATATAGGTGGTCATAGTAAACCTCCAAAGTTAATGTGAGGGTTTTTAAGAGTTAGTTTGTTTAATGGGGCTTGCCTATTCTTCTCTAAGATCGCTTGTTGTCCCCCAATCAAATTTTGTAGCTCTAAGTATTGAAAATGACTTCGATAAACTACGAAATTTTTTGGGTAATTTAGTCGAAGAGTGATTGAAGAGCACTAAACCTGAGAATTGTCTCCCAGGCTTAGGTGGAGGATTCTTGCGGGTAATGAAAAGAGCTACTGAAGAAGAGGAACTTCAATGGCATAACGCTTCTGATAACCACTACCGCAATCTACTTCAATATCTTGGCGAGCAATCAGAATCGCTTCATTACCTTTCAAAGCGTACCCAATTTCATAAGTACCTGGCACGACCGTATAACTAACAGGCATCTTGCCTCGAATAATCCAGTTCCGCATCTGTTCGCTCCAGGCATCGGTTAGAAGCCTTTGGGGGTCTAAACTAGCTTCAAGGGGAGTTTCTGTTCCTGGTGCCATCGGTGAATCCTTTGGACGATCTAGGAGTCGGGCAATCCGTCGGGTGGAATTGCGTATCCCCGTTACGGTTCCATCATTATCAATGGACACGGAGAGACTTCCTTTACCTGGTAAGAGAACTGGGAGTCCGTTGATTGCTTGGGTAAACTCGACCATTGTTTCGGTCGTGTAAGGTCCCTCGACCTGACCACCAACTTCCTCGCTTCCTCCAGCTTCACAGGCTAGTCTGATCCCATCCAGGAGTAGTCCCTGTGGATCGAGTCCGTGCTGTTGGACAAAATCTTGGGCAATATCAGTTGCCCGTTGTAAGGAGATTGGCTCGGTTTTGTTTCGGTTGGGTTGAGAGAACTGGATTTCATAAGAGCCATCACTCTCAACGCTGAATTGCTGGTTGCCTGCTTTGATATAAAAGCTACCATGAGGACTGGCTACTACCTCTTGTGGCATTCCTATACTCAGACTGTATTTGGCAAGAATGCTCCTGACATAGTTCCCATCAATCCGAGCGGGTTCAAGTTCAGCGACAAGCAATTGTGGGGGAAGTTTCTGGTTGAGGGGTCGGGCCAAGGTGGCTGAAGTAGCTACATTATACCAGCGCCACCACCACCATTTATGGCTGACAGCCCCCCACTCAAACTTGCGTTCGTTAAAAAGGCGATTGATAGCCTCATCTTTGGTAGCGCCACAGGCGACGACTGCTGGGGCTTGACGGTGACTGATCCGCCAACTGGCATCCAGGAAAGCAGTGCTGAAGGACTTGTTTTTGTTCCACTCTTCCCAAAAATATTTGCCATAATCCGGATAATCATAACTCACCGTCTCATAACCAAAGAGCATCCGAAAACCCAGATTAGCAGGACGCCAAGTTCGCATAGGGGTGTGTCCGCCAAGAACGCGGCAGGATAAGCAAGTTGACCAAAAGATGTATCTGACTTGTTCGTTGCCCAGCCCCATCTGATTGGACCAGGCGGTTGTCCCTAGCCCACCCCAGTCTGCTCCTAAAGGAACGTGAAACCGTCCATCGCTCGTCATTCCTCCATGTCCTGAGTGATAGACGGCAAGAACGGCATCTATCCCATAAGTATCTTGCCAGTTATCGTAATCTTCGTAATAAGCCCAAATACGGACATTTTCATCTAAATATCGGAAGTTACGAGGGTTAAATTTTTCCAGATATTCCAACCATCCCCAAGCATCTTCATGGGTATACGTGAGGCTGCCGGCGTTAGCAAACTTTTCTAAGCTGAAGGTACCCCAATAATCGCCAGAGTAGGCAGTTATGCCTCCGACAGACGCTGGTTTAGGGGCAAAGGGATTCTCTGGACCGCGATCGCTGTAAATGATTTTGAGCGACTCACCAACTGGAGTGCCGTTCCCTCCCGCTAATTGTTTTGAAGCTGCGTTTAACTCGTCGATGACTTGTTGAGGAATACTAGTTGCTTGAACCATTGTTTTCTCCTTATTCAATTTAGTTGGGAGGGGTTAAGAAAATTGCTTCCAGGTCTGGATTTTCACAATTTGCTCCCCTTGGTAGACAACTTGGAGCGAATCTGCAGCGCACAGGGTAGGGCTTAGAGCTGCCATTTGAACATCTGAGAGCTGCTGATAACGCCACTTGTCTTCGACATAAGCCCAGAAAACACTGCCTTTAGCTTCGGTCGGCAAAGATTGCTCGACAACGACATATTCAGCCCAGCCTTTTTTCTGTTCTTCATCCTCTGAGTTCATCAAAGGACCTGTAAGCTCCCCGGCACCATACATAGCAAAGTCTGTGTCTATCCCTGCTTCGCCATAGGCAATCTTGAAGAAACCTTCCTTACCCCACTCTGGACCCCAACTATTCTTGCAGATCCAGCACTGTTCGTCTTCGCTGTAGCCAATGCAGGTGATAGCATGATAGCCAGCGAGATCTCCGGTGACGTGCTTATAGACACCATCTTTGTAATTGAAGAAATCCCGATAAACTGCCATGCAAGCAACGAGGGGACCTTGTTGATCTAGCCACTCTTTACGCTGACTGACATTAATGAATTCTTGCCATTTGCCAATTTTCAGTAAACGGTTGGCGCGATCGCTACAGGGGCTACAGTCGAGATCTCGGTCTTGGTAAGGAAAACAGGATTCTTCCGAAATTCCCTTTTCTTTGGCATAGTTTAGGGCATCAACGGGCCACCAGCCCTGACTGCACTTGCGCCCAGCTCCACAGAAAAACAGATCAGCCTCAGAAAGATCGACCGCTCGAGACGGCTTATTTAATTGAATTCTGGCTTGAGTTTCCAAGGTAGCTACTGTGGCAAAAGCCACGCAAGAACCGCAGTTTCCTTGATCTTTAATGTCAGTTACCCAGTTATGACCGTCTTTATTACGCCAGTCTCGTTCTCGGGCAAAGACAAACTCTGGTTGCTTGGTTTCGGCTAGGGCTAAGCTGAGTCGCTCCCTTTCACTTTTAGGGACATCTAACCCCAGTCGAAGATTCTGCTGTTGTTCACTGAGTTGCGAAACAGAAGTTTCTCCAGCTATCCAATGAGCACCCTGGCTTTGGATAGCTGCTTGAATTTGTGGAAGATTTGGTTTGGTCATTAGTGTGTGAGTTCTAATTGGACTACTTAAATAATCCTTAAAATGACCCTTGGAAACAATACGACGATCAGCGTATAGGATTATGAAGAAATTGCAATAATTCCTCCTTTAAGTAGCCCCAACTTTTCCAGGGCAACCATCACCGCAGCCGTTCGGGTTTGTACACCCAGTTTTTCGTAAATATGCTCTAAATGTTTTCGCACCGTTCCTTGACCACAATCCAACACTTTCGCGATCGCGGCATTGCTTTTATCTTTAGCTACCCAGAAAAGTATCTCTGCCTCGCGTTTGGTCAGTCCGATTAATTCTAGAGAAGCAATGGAAAAAGATGGCAGTTTTTGTTCTTCCAGCAGCAACAGATATTGCCCGCTGATGGGCTCGGCAATCAGGCGAATGAGTAACTGCTTTGCTGCTTGCTCAATGTGTAGTGATAAACAGGAGGATGGAACTGTGTTCTCGGATGCGAATAGCGAAATCTGATTTTGAAACCAATGTTCTATTGGTTCTGGTAATGAATCTGGGGCATGGCGGTCAAAATACTGACTCAGTAGTTGTTCTGCTCGTTGTGTGATGAACTGTACCTCACCTGTCAATGTCACCACGATCACCCCTAGACGTTCAAAAACTTGCTTGAGTCTGATCAGTATTTGTTGCTCTTTGCTGAATTGAGAATTATTTTCATCGATCTGCCTTAAGTGTTGACGCATTACATTGAGAATGCAGCCCTCACAGTTAATGAGATTTCCGCGATCGCTGAACAATGAAATCCTTTGCTCTAGCATGATCCACTCCCTTACTATTCAAAAATTACAAATTCTGCTGTGGGAAGTCACCAAGACCGCTTTCCCATTGCGCCCCTCCACCGTCATCAATGGATCAATCTGAATCTTTGTGGACTAACTCCGAGTTACGGAAAAGATAGAAGTAGCATTGGGATGGCGATATCATATCCTTTGACGAGATATTCCAATGGTTCGGGAATACCATTCACGTAACGATCGCGACTAGATTGTTTTTCCAGAAGTTGACTTAAAAAACCAACCTAGGTTAAAGTCTGAGTAGATTTACACTTAAATATGTATACACTTATACTATATCTCTAGAGGGGTTATTGCTAAGATTGTGAGGCTAAAATTACATATTTTGATAAATTAGTAAATATTTTTTCAAGATAGGGTAAGCGCATCTCAAACGCTGTTGAGTGGAAGCGTGAACATGTCGGTAAGCATGAGCCATTGTGGCCTGATTTGATTTCGCCTGGAAACTCAACATGAGGGTTGATGCAAAGTTTCAAGGCATCAAGCTTTTCTTCGATTAATAACTCGATACTTCACTAGCGCATGTGCGATCGCGCTTTTTAATACAACCACGCCTCACATCAATTGCACTTCTGTAAATATCTCATTAATATCGCTCATCACGTCATGACTGGGTTAATACCAAGATACTTTCCGCTTCACTCTCACCAAACTGAGTCATCAGATCAAAGTGGTTTCTGAGAATTTGAATAATTCTAGAAGTTGGACTGTTACCAATGCAAAGATAAACAAACTTGGGAGGATGACCATAAAGTAAGCTACGTTGGTAGAAGTCGGAATCTTTGGAAACAATTACAAAATCATTTGCTTTTGCATATTCCCAAATAACCGCATCATCAGTATTAGTTAAACCCAGAGTCTTGACATGAGTAGAATCAGGATAAAGATCAATAATCCTGTTAATCATTCGATCAGACAGGTTTTCGTCTAAGAGTAGTTTCACACAGAAGTTACAAATAACTTTTTCTCACGATCTGCAGCAAAGGCAAGACAGGCTTTAATATCTTCGGAAGTCAATTCAGAAAAATCTGCTAAAATTTCTTCTTCAGTCATGCCACTTGCTAAGTATTCTAGAATGTCAGATACTGTAATTCGCATTCCTCGAATGCACGGTTTACCACTTCGTTTTCCTGGTTCAATTGTAATTATATTTTGATAGTCCATGAATTAAAATGAATTCAATAACCTATGTAATATTCACATTAATTATAAGAGAAACTCACCATAATTAAAATATTCTATCTTGCTTTACCTAATTAGCTTCTTAAATTACACGATTCAAGTTCTTGTTCTTGCAAAAGTACGTCTAAACAAAGACCAACATGCTTATAGTAATCTTGATATTCTTCTTTAGTTACTTCCCAAGCTAATCCTCCGTTAGAACTAGGATGCGAAACTTGATTAGAATTTCTACGATCAAATAGGTTTCTAATTTTTACACATGTCTCGTGTTTAATACCTTTTGATTGTAAAAAACTGACTAAACTATTAATATCATAATCTTTTTTATTTTCTTGATCCCATGCTTTACAAATAGCATGAATTTCATTGACTAAATGATTAAGAGCAACTGAATATGAATTATTTTTTTCTTCTAAAACTCGTAGTCGAGTTTGCTCTATTACATCAGAATTTTTTGATAAATTATTTATTTGCATGCAACCCAATTGATAATATCCAGGCTGGTCGCAATTAACTTTTTTGTTATCAAATACTTCAATTATATTTCTCATATGACTATTTTCTTTAAGTTTATCACGAAGCTCGGGAATATCAAAATGATTTTGACATAAAAATTTTATGATAAGGTCAGCATCCCCTGTTGTGATAACACTTTTATTTAAACAAAATTTCTTAAAGTTATTAGCGGTATTTTCGTCTCTTAATAAAACAATAAGAATCTCAAGAGGTTGAACTTTTACAAGTTCAAAATTAAAGTTTTCGAAAATATCTTTTATTCTTTTTTTGTTGTCAGATTTTTCAAGAATATTTTCTACATTTTTATCAAAAACTTCTTGAAGAATTTCTTCCTGCACTGATTTACCTCCTACAAAATAATCTTCTATTCTCGATCCTTTTATATTTATTAATTCCTTAAAAATATCATCCAACTTATCTTGAGGATTTTTAGTGTTTGATTCTACTATTTGTTGTTGAGTATCGTAATCTTGAACAGCGCTAAAATATTGATCATTTGGAGATGATTTACGAATATTTTTAAGTAGTTCTTCTTTCTCTTCATGACTTGATAATCTATAGAGTTTAGATTTAAGATTAAGTTTAAGACCAAGTTTGCTATATAACTCTTCAGCAATTTGAGAACTGATAGCATGAATAAATAAACCTTGATTATATTGTTCAATATTATCTTTAAATTTTATGGATATATATATATCATCAGTGTATCGAATAATTTTATACTTATCAATAGTACTTTTATAGCTATTTTTAAAGAGGTCATCTATTAATAAATCACCAAAGACAAGATATAAATAGCCTATAAAACTAGAAACAATATTATTATCGGACTGAGGAATTCCTAGCTTTCCATCAGAAATAAAGTTAAATAAACATATAATCTGCTGTTTTGTAAAAAGATCGAAGTTTTTCTCTGTTTGAATACTTGGTTTAATAAAGGAGTTCAAAAGATTAAGTAATCTTGAAATAGATACTTCATTAAAATAGTTCTCAATATCGAGTCTCAATATTACTTTATTCTTATAATCGCTTCTTACTTCTTCTTTGATTTTTTCCTTGAATTTTTGATGAAAAGTTCGATAATATATATTAAAAGATTTAAGTTGAAGTTCTTCTTTCTTATAAGAAAGATTTCCTCCGTAAAAAGCTTCAATAGTTGACAATTTTCCATATGTTTCATCTAAGAATTCCTGTGATAGCTTAAGTAAATATAAACCAATAGTGTAATATAAGACTCTCATTGGATAAGTAAAAAATTTATAATCTCTTAACCCAATACCTGCCTTTGGAATAACATATGAAAAGACAGAAAATTCGTTTTGTAATCCGTAGAAAAGACTAGTAGAGATCTTAATATTAAAGTATTGCTCTGGATCGTACTTTAAGCAAGTTAGATCAAGGCTTTCATAGTAAAACATACTTAAAGTATTAAAATGTCTATTTTTCTTCTTTTGTTGTATTTGAAAGTTTAGTAGATCCAAAGCATCTTTCCATAGATTATAATCTATAAAATATCCAAGCTGTGTTTGACTTTTCTTATTCATTAAAGCAATCCACAAGAAAATGATTGTAAAATTGTGATTCTTACTATAATAAGTTTATGTCTGTATCACAACAAGACCAAAATATACAGACAAAGAAATTTTCCCTTAATCTCCGCGATAATTCTTCAAATAGCTTTTGATCGCGCTTTTGGATTTTCCTATCCAAGTACTTGATCACTGAATCTATAACTAACGAGCAGTACCTTGAAAGCACAGTTAATAGGCGGGTTCCGATACCTTTGAAGATCTTGTGGATTTCCGTAGTCTTCTTGGTAAGCGATGCATTAACAGGAGATACATTGCCGGGGCAAAATAGAGCGCCATCACCGAAGATCCGGCAATTCCCCCCGCGATCGCGATGGCTAGAGGTTGCCAAAACGGATCGCCTGCAGCGAGTAGCGGAACAAAGCCCATCATGGTGGTTACTGTCGTGGTCAGGACGTGGCGCGTTGCTTTCATCACCACTTCCCGAATCGCTTTGGGATCCCCTTGTTTTGCCCGTTGGTCTTCGTTAAAGGCAGAGAGAACCACAATTGAGTCGTTAATGGCAATTCCCACTAAGCCCATTGATCCGATAATCGCCATAAACCCTAAAATGGAATCGGTCATCCAGAGGGCAAATAACGCCATGCCAACCGAGGCAATGGCAATCATGGCGATAATCGCTGCTTGACGGAAGGAATTGAGAGACAACACTAAGGCAATACTCATCCCTATGACAAGTAGGGGTACATAAAGGAGTAAGTTGCCGACCGCTTGGTTACTTTCTTCTTGTTCGCCTCCCCATTCATAGGAATAGCCAGGGGGGAGTTCAAAGTTTTGCGCATCTAGTTTTTGTTGGAAGGTTTCCAGTACTGTTGAGGGCAGAACACCAGCTTTGATGAAGGCTTGCACCGTGTTCACCCGCTGTTCGTTACGGCGAGAAATGGTTGCCCGTTGCGGGACTAAATTAAATTCGCCAAAAGCAGAATTCGGGCGGAAGTTGCGGTCATTACTATTTTGTGGACGTAAGTCTAGGGAAGCAATTTCACCCAGATCAGACCGTTCGGTTTCTGTCAGTCGCACACGCACCGGGAGATTTTCCGTTGCTTCTAAAATCGAACCGCCGACAGCCCCTTCTAAATAGGCTGCTAATTGTTGCGCGATCGCGCTGTTATCGAGTCCAGCTTGTTGGGCTTGTTCCTCATCAACGGTGAAGCCCAGTTTGGGGCGATATTCACTTAAATCATCTCTGGCATGAGTGACTTCGGGAATAGAGGCTAAAATGGCTCTTGCTTCCTGTCCTAAACGCCGTAATTCCTCTAAATTAGGTCCGTAAATTCGCATTTCTACGGGGGCGTCATAAGGAGGTCCTTGTCCTAACTGTTGGACAATAAATCGGGCATCAGGAAAGGCTTGATCGAGTTCGTTTTGCACCGTTTGTACTAGTTTTTGCACCCCTTCTCCCGATTGCAGTTGCACCATCGCTTCGGCGTAATGGGATTGATTTTGTCGTTGTCCGGTAATGTTGTAGTAAAATTTGGGCGCACTTTCTCCCATCACCCAATGCACTGCTTCCACTTGGGAGTGTTCACGAATCATCTCGCTAGCCTGTTCAACTTGGTTTTTGGTTTGCGCGATCGCGGTATCGGAAGAAAATTCAACTTCAATCTGAAACTGATCGCGATCCACTAACGGAAAGAACTGCTTATCTAAACTACCTGCAACCGCAAAGCCAGCAAAGGGAATCATCAGGGTAAGGACAACTGCCAGTAATGGTTTGCCCGTCGCTTGTTCTAAACTCCAGCGATAGAAACGACTCAAACCAGCAAAAGCAATCCCATTATTCCACCATTTTCTTGATCCGGTAGGAGGAATCCGCCCGAGAAGTCTTCCCGCTAAAGCAGCAACCACCGTTAAGGAAAGGGCAAGGGAAGAGATAATCGCAAAAATCACACTAATCGAAATTGATCCCACAAATTCTCCGGCACCACCGGGGAGAAGCGCGATCGGGAGAAAGGTAAAGACAGTGGTTAAGGTGGATGCAAAAAGTGGAACTTGCAGATAGTTAATCGTTTTTGTGACAGCTTGGGAAGGGGTAGCCCCACTTTCTATTTCTGCTTGAATTTCATTGACCACAACGATCGCGTTATCAATTAGTAACCCGAGGGCAATAATCAGTCCCGTTACCGACATCTGATGAATGGCAATACCTGTGGTACTCATCCAACCCAAAACCGCACACACGGTTAAAGGGAGGGCAGTACCCACAATTAGCGAGGAACGCCAACCCATAGCCACAAAAACCACGGCAATCACTAGCACTGCAGCCAGGAGTAAATTGGCAATGAGAGAGTTAATCCGTTGGGCAACATAGTCACTCTGATCAAAAATGACCTCCAGTGCAATGCCTTGGGGAAGACGAGACCGGAACTCATCCAGTTTTTGATGAATCGTTTCAGAATACTGGTCAATACGAATGCCAGACTTCATTAATACTCCCAGCGCAATCGCGGGTTGACCGCTGACTAAGGCAAGTTGTTGCGGCGGCTGATGAATTCCCCGATCCACTGTGGCAATATCGCCTAAACGGGTAAATTCTCCTTCACGGCTGTTTTGAATGGGAATGCGACGAATTTGTTCGAGGGTTTCCAGTTCACTTTCGACTTCAATGGCAAGATTTCGTTCTGGATTCCGTAATTGTCCTGCGGAAACTTTGGCATCACTGCGACTCAGGCGATTAGCCAGTTCTTGCGGGGATAAGCCAACAGCAACCAATTCGGGTGCCTTGATTTCCACTAAAATTTCTTCTTCTGGGTCGCCAAACAGTTCCACCTCTTCGGTTCCCTGCACACTCCGCATCGCCACTGCTAGTTCCTCGGCATAGCGACGGAGAATGGCATAATTGGGGTCTCCTGGTTGCGCCCACTGGAGAGACGGAATCATGGTATAAGCCTTAATGGTCGCTTCCTCCAGTTCCGATTCGGCTACACCTGCGGGAAATTGAGCGGTTGCATCGTCTAATTTATCGCGAACTTTTGACCAAATCGGTTGCGCATCTTTCACGTCATCCACCAGTTCCACCGTTACCGTCGAAAAACCCACCCGAGAGGTAGACGAGATCGTTTTAACTGTTTCAATTTCAGTGATTTCAGATTCTAAAGGTTCAGTCACTAGGGCTTCCACGCGATCGGCACTCGCACCAGGATACGCCGTTTTAACAACCGCCGTGCGCGGAATGAGACTGGGGTCTTCTTGTCGCGGTAAGGATTGAAAGGAGGCAACGCCCCAAGCGACAATCAGGAAGATGGTGAGAATTAAGAGGCGAATATTGCGATAAAAGGGACGTACCATGATCTTTGTCCTTTGTTATTCGTCATTAGTCATTGGCTACTGAAACGGCTTGTCCGGGAACCAGGCGATGGGTTCCACTGGCGACAATGCGATCATTGGGTTGCAAGGTTCCGCGAACAAACGCGCGATTTTCTTCTTGATGTAAAATTTCCACGGCTTGTTGTTGGGCTTCCCATCCCTTCTCATCAGGGGATTCAACGACAACATAGGCTGTCCAGAGTCCCCGCAGACCCTTCGTCAGTGCCGATAAGGGTAACCAGTAACCGTCTGTTTCTATAGTTTTCGTTTGAGTGAGGCGAACGGTTTGTCCGGGATGTGTTTGAGGAATTGCTGCTTGATTGAGTTCTAAAACGACAACTTGGGTACGGGTTTCCGGGTCAATTTCTGGCAAAATTGAACTGACGGTTGCCGAAAATGGCTGAGAATCAATCGTTACCGTTTGTAAACTCCCAATTGCTAATTGGTTGGTCATCTGAGTGGGTAATCCAATGCGTGCTTCGGGAACAGTATCTTCGACTAAGCGAATTAAAGACCGACCGGTCGGTATAACGGCACCTTCATCAAAATGGCGTTGGGCAACAATGCCATCAAAGGGCGCGTTCAATACACTCTTACTGAGGGTGACCTCCAGATCTTGAATCCTGGCTTCCAATTCCTGTACTGTCGCCCGTTGCGCTGCAATTTCTTCTGGGCGCGTTCCATTGAGCCGTTCTTGCAGTTGACTGCGGGCTTCATCAAGACGGGCGGTTAGGGCTTCTTCTTGGGTAGCAAACTCGTCTCTCTGTTCTTGGGAAATTGCCCCTTCTTGATAGAGAAACTCCCGGCGCGATCGCTGGATTTCTTTTAACTCTAATTCTTTTTGCAGATTTCGCACTCTTGCTCTTGCGGCGTTAATGTCTTCCTGGCGCGGTCCAGTTTCCAATTCTTCCAGTTGCGCTAACGCTCGCGCTTTCTGGGCTTCTAGCTGTTTCCGTTGCGCTTGCAGGTTGCGAATATCCAGTCGCGCTAGGGGTTGTCCTTTGCTTACGCGATCGCCCTCTTCCACTAAGACTTCCGTTAGTTCTCCCCCTCGTTCTAAACCCAGTTCACTACTACGTCTGGCGGTAATTTCTCCCGTATAGCTGCGAGTCACTTCGTAACCAGATTCAGGCTGAAGGGTGACTGTTTTTACAGGAGTGGCATTAATCGCACGGGTTTCTTGTGGAGGAGGACTCTGAGGGATCAAGCGTGGCACACCAATCATTCCACCAGCGACCAATAGAGAAACGCCACCCAACCAAAGCAGTCGCTTTTTTCTCCCCTTTCGTGGCGAGTCAAAACGTTCTGTATCTTGGTCTTCGTCTAAGGTGATGGCTTTGCGGGTTGATTCAGCTTGCATGGGAAACCTCTTTTGTAACGTACTGTATGGTACTATAAAGATTCAAAATGGAAAGTCATTTCAAGTGAGAAAGATGAGTTTTTGTGCTGGTAGCAATTCTGTAATTATTTTTATCGTACCGTACTGTACGGTATTGTCAAGTCATTAAAGATTAAAACGGAAAGGCCGAGCAATCAAGAGCAATACGGTATTGTAGAATACGTCGTTGTCAAGGAGAAACGTATGGCAGTATCTGCGGGGCGCTCGGAACAAAAGAAGAAAGCGATTTTGACCGCAGCAACAGATTTATTTATCGAACGGGGTTATGATGGCGTCAGTGTAGACGCGATTGTGAAAAAAGTCGGCGGGTCAAAAAGCAATATCTACAACTACTTTGGTGGAAAAGAAGGCCTATTTTGTGCGATTGTGGAAGATTTGAGTGAGCAGATCTTATCGCCGTTAGTGGAAGCGGATGTGGACAATTTACCGCCACGAGACGCCCTCACTGCCATTGGGAAACAAGTGATGTCGGTGGTGTTATCCGATCGCGCGATCGCGCTATTAAGAATTGTTATTGCGCAAAATCAGCAATTCCCAGAACTGGGACGGTTATTTTTTACATCTGGACCCAAACCCCGTTGTGAGGCGTTAGCCCAATACCTGCAACAACAACAGGATCAGGGAAAACTCAAGCCTTGTGATAGCCAACGGGCTGCGACTCAATTTGTGGGGATGTTTTTAGGTATCCAGCAAATGCAACGGCTTTTAGGGATTACCCAAGCCCCCTCCCCAGCCGAGATTACAGCGATTGTTGAAGATGCTGTCGATGCCTTTCTAGATGGACATCAGAGAGATTAGTCATTGGTCATTAGTCATTAGTCATCCTTCGACAGGTTCAGGAACATAGTCATTGGTCATTAAATGTTGTCACTGTCAACTTCAATCTTAAAGTAAAATGTTGGCACTGTCAACAAAATGATTCAATGTGCGGAGTGCCTATGGCGTCAGTAACCAGTAAAGCCTATCACCACGGAGACTTACGACAAGATTTAATCGATGCGGCTATTACCTTGATTAATGAAAAAGGCATCAGTGACTTATCCCTGCGACAACTGGCGCGCCAGGTTGGGGTTTCTCACAATGCGCCCTATCGCCACTTTGAAACGAAACAAGCTTTACTGATGGCGGTTGCAGAAGAAGGGTTTATTTCGTTGCGCGAGCGTCTCGAACAGGCAAAAGCGACTTCTGGAGATGATTCTCGGGGACAACTTTGCGCGATCGGAATTGCTTACGTCAAGTTTGCCCTCACTCATCCAGCGCATTATCGCGTTATGTTTGGCAACTATCGTAATGACAGCTGTGAATCGGCGTCCCTAGCCGAAGTTGCAGAACAATCGTTTATGGTGTTGGTGAATATCATTCGGGAAGGGCAAGAAATGGGGGTTTTCCGAGAGACTAACACCCTAAATCTGGCAAGAACGGCTTGGTCACTGGTTCATGGTCAAGCGATGTTAACTTTAGATCATCGGTTCAAAATAGCAGCAGAAGAAGATTTGACTCTCTTTTTACATTTTTCTGTGCAAATGTTAGTTAAGGGAATTCAAGCAGAATGTGCGCCTTCAACCAGCCCAGTGACTTTTTCAGCAAACTCTAATTTAAGTCGATGATACTAAACTAAGGGTTTACATCATTGTCAATGACTTGCCAAAGCCAATTTTTTTCGGTAGGAATGATTTGCTGATTATTTTTCATTGCAATCGCTTCTCGCAATTTTGAAGACGGCTGATACAAAAAGATGTCTCCCCGATGATGATAAATTCGTATGGGTTGTTGCGGTAAAACCAACTGCAAGGTAACTTGATCGTCTAATCGGTAACACAAAGAAAGGACTCTTTCCACGGAAGCATCGCTGACGAGAAGAGGGTTGGCACTGAGGTTAATGATGCGAGCAATTTCTGGATTATGACGGGTTTTAAAGGGACTTTTATTCCACCATACTTCCATCTGTGAGCTAATTCCACAGGATAATAACCCGAAGGCAAAAAAGGCAATGGTTATTCTACGCCATTGAGTATCCCGGTTTTTGAGGGACGTTTTGAGTTGAGTTGCCAATAAATAAGCGACAGCAATGGAAATGCCAAGATAACAAGGAATAGGATAGCGCGCGATCGTTGATCGAATTCCGCCAAAAATTAAGTCGCTTAAAATGAGACTCGATCCCGTAACCCCAATAAGAGTGAGGATGAATAACCAAATTTCTAGTTTACAGTAGCGACAAAGATGATAAAGGGCATAAATACTCATGCCCATAACAGCATAACTCAAGGGATTGATAGCACTTGCGCCATGATTGAAATCGAAAAAACTGCGACTGAGATTCAGCAGCCAAAATAGAGGTAAGTTCGATTTCTCTTGAGAAAGGTGAGCGACATTCTCTTCTAGCTGGGTAAAGTTGTGATAAATCACGAATCCCCAAGGTAAAAATAAGACCATGCTGGTTAGAGAAGCGAATAAGTAAGATCGGAAAGGAAGTTTCGGCTGTTTGAGCCAAAGAATTGCCAAATAAATTCCATGTCCAATCGCGATAAAAATGGAAAACAAACACGTATAAAGAGAAAGGGTCAAGCTAACGATATAAGCCAACCAATTGAGAGATGTATTGTGCTTGATCGCTCGTAAAAATGTCACACAACTGAGTAAAATCGTGACCGTCCACAAACTATATTCCCTCGCTTCTTGCGCATACAAAACCTGAAAGGGAGAAATGGCAAAAAGTCCTAATGCCATCCCGGCAATTAGATGAGAGTGAAATAGTTGCCAGCACAGCCAATAAAGGCAAGGAAATGCTAGTAAACTAATGATCGCTGAGAAGCTTCTAATCAGCAAGATGTAAGCCTTGGCATTCTCGTATAGGCTAGGGTTTCCCAACCATTTCACCCAATATCGTGCCAGGAGATAGTACAAGGGAGCGTGTTCTGGACTACCCGCTAAAGCAGTGATCGTTTCTTTTAAGCCCTTGTCGCTGTTCGGACGTTGATAAGCAGTAACGTCACTCAGGGTTAGGGGTTGGCCCGTGTAAATCTTCTCCGTTACTTCCTCAGCCGTATAACCAGAAATGCGGATTGACGTATATACTTCATCTCCCCAGTAAACCTTGTGATCGAGATGATAGAAGCGAAAAAAAATACCGCAGAGCAACAAAATAAGGAGCGTATTTCGTAGCCAAGAAGGAAGAGATTGAGCGGGTTTTAAGGGTTGGCTAAACATTGAGCATCGAGAACAAAGTAATGTTTTGTTTCTAACACGGCGCAAGTCTTGATCTTAGTAGAAATTAGTGGTTTTACTCCTTTTACCAATTGAGAACGAGCCTGATTTGTCGCTGGTTGAAATTGTTGCAGCCACTGATGATTGTCGATATAGTCTATGCTAAATGCCCCCTTTTCAATGAGCCAAATGTCCACACTGTAACGATCAATAAATGCTTTGACTTCACTTAAATTGGGACTGTACTGTGCCTTGATAGTTGCTAAGACGCGATCGCGCAAGGGACGATAATATCCTAAATGATAGGGAATCGCTAATTCTTCACTAATCAAAACCGACCGTTGCGAAAAGGAGGGAATGTTATCCGCTTCTCCTCCCAAAGAGACCACAAGCGTATCTTTCGGTTGTTGACTGAGAAATTCATAAATTTTAGGTTCTCGACCAATTTTATAATTCGGTCTGGGAAATTCTTCTAAAAAGCTAGGATAAAAAATGATAGGAATGGTGATTAGTGCAACTAAACTAAATGCGATCACTGATTTCCAAGGTAGTTTTGAATTGGATCGTTGTTTTCCCCAGTGCAGTAAGGAATCGATAATAATTGTTATCGCGATCGCTGCTGCAAAAGCGAGAATAATCCGAAAAGTGTGCTGTGTGTAGCGACTGGGAAGGTAAAGTTTGAAAAGGACGGCGTGAGCGAGAAAAAATAATCCTAAAGAAACTAAAGTCAATTCCCCAATGATACCAATTTTTGGTTTGATTTTTGAAACTAAAGGCAATCGTTTTTGCAGGAGTAAAAGCGGTAGAAAAATTGCGAAAACCAAAGTTAAGGGAACAAGAAGATGTTCAGAAAATAGTCCGCTTCGTCCTCTCATCCAGAATTTCCAAAAGTTATCATCGGAAAAAAAAGTGGTTCGTCCATCGGGAAGAAATGCCGGCATATTACGGGCTTGTTCCAAAGAAATAGTTGGATTAAAAGGAGAAGGAATGACAGCAAAAGGTAGTAAAACTGCAAAACAGACAGTTAACCCAATGACTGAAAAAATATAATCTTTGCGTTGGAACGAAAGTGAAAATTTTCCCCTTTGCCAATTCAGTAATCGTACTAATAATAACCCAGCCGATAAGAGCACCGTTAAGGGATAAAATAAGGCTTGTAAAACAATTAAAATCAAACAAGCGATCAGATTTTTTCGTAGTAAAAAATAAATAAATCCCAATAGTAGCGGATAGAGAAATGCTCGCGGCGTTCCCGAAGGTAAATCGTCCGCATACCACAAATTTTGCTGGAGGAGGAGAGTCGCAATAAATCCCGTTAGAGGAACGGGTAAAATCTCCATAGAGATGGCAAAAGAAAATCCTGCCACGATTAATGCTAAAGGCAGGGGTAACAATTTATTAAAGATCAGCGGTTCGATCCCGAAAAACGCTCCCAGTTTGTAAACTGTGGTATAGCCGAACGTCGCAACCGATTGGAAATATTCAGCAATGAGATCATTCGGAAATAATTGGGAATCGATCAATCTCTGCATCCAAAACACATGCTGTCGTGCATCATCTTGGACGACATACTCGCTACTGAATGCTTGTTGGAGTCCCAAAATGCCGTAAACTAGAGCAAAGCTAAGGCTCAGTCCGAGCCAAAATGTGATCGATCCCTTGCTGGCTCGTAAGTTGGAGGTGCCGAAAAGAGAATACAACTGCTTGACCGACATGAAGAAGCTTGACTAAAATTTTGTGTCATTAATATTAGCACCGTCGCTGATCAATGTCTTCTTAGTGTGAGTGCTAACTCAACTCTCCCATCTAAAATTTCCTGATCGCAGTATGAAACTTGATCGCCAGACACTTGATAAAGTTCAGGATCACTCAACGCCTCTGTTTTTAGTAATTTCAGCCCTCATTACTGGCTGGGGGTTTGCGGTACGTTTCGTTCAGTATCTCAGCAATCGATCCTTAGGGGGAGATGAAGCGTCTATTTCTCTCAATATTGTCACTCGTACTTATCAAGAATTACTTGAACCCTTGAGTTACAATCAAGCCGCTCCTCCTGGGTTTTTAACTGTAGAAAAGCTTGCTGTGCAATGGTTCGGTAACAGTGAATATTCCCTGAGACTTTTTCCTTTAGTGTCGAGCGCGATCGCGCTACTGGCATTTTATTG
The DNA here is from genome assembly GCA_009909085.1 of Cyanobacteria bacterium GSL.Bin1. NCBI lineage: Bacteria > Bacillati > Cyanobacteriota > Cyanobacteria bacterium GSL.Bin1. Next base: position 29,950 of record JAAANX010000089.1, read on the forward strand.
GCTTGCGACTCATTACACGTCTAAAATCTCTGCACTCATCGCGATCGCGTTTTTTGCTTGTTTGCCTTATCTGGTTTACTATGCCACAGAAGTTAAACAATATTCGAGTGATGTCGCGATCGCGCTCCTTTTATCTTAATGTGACGAGAAGACCCCCACTATAGCGTCAGATTAGTGGGGGATGAATCGTCACCAAACAAATAAAAGTCCGACAGGACATCCTTCGACAGGC
>JAAANX010000090.1 GCA_009909085.1 Cyanobacteria bacterium GSL.Bin1
GTAAGCCCCGTCGAGGTGTCGGGGGCAATGTGCCTAGATAACTGGCGTAGGGGAGCAATGCCCATTCGTGAGGATGGGAAGCCAGCACTCTAATCTTTGATTGAGTGCTGGAGGATGTCACTGTAATGACTAATTATCATTTAAGCAATGATTCGCACTTGTTCTTCTCGGCGCGTCAAGCTATCACACAGGAAGCGGACAATATATTCTTGTAAGGCATAGGCTAGTTCCGGATGGGCTCGCTTCATTTTTTCAAAGGTGGCGCGATCGAGCCGATAGAGTTGGCTGGGACGATCCGCAACGACCAGGGAAGAAAGAGGGGGTTTGCCATAGAATCGCATTTCTCCTAAAACTGAACCTTGACAGTGGGTTTGTAGCCGTTTGGTCTGACCATTCGGTAAGTCTAAAAGCACGCTCACTTGTCCCGACTCAATAAAATATAAACATTGTTGATCGGCTCCTGCTTCAAAAATGACTTCACCCGCAACAACTTTTTTAGGCACCAGATATTCGACAAACTCTTCTGCTTGTTCTGCACTGAGAAATAAATCAGCGAGTTGTTCTTTCAAAGAACTTTTGTTTGTCGTTTCTGAATAGGCATCTTTTAAGAGTTGATTTTCACACCATTCCAAACCCCGATCTAAATCGGGGAGAATATAACAAAGTTGTTCGTCTTCATCAATGCCTCCACCCTGGCGCAGTTGGGCTTCTAATTTAGGCAGGAGATTGGTATAGACCAAGGTCAGTTTTTGTTGACGGGCAATTTTCAGGAGTTTAATAAACGTCAGCACACCGGAAGCATCGAGTCCTTCCACTTCTCGAAAATCAATGAGAATATAATTTAAGGGCTTTTCTTCTATGGTTTCAACGCGATCGCGCACTTGTTGCAAAAGATAATCTGCTGTGCCGAAAAAGACATAGCCTTGCAATTCTAAGATATAAACTTTTTCTCCGTTCTTATTTAAAATTTCTCGTTCCGGTTCGGTGCGATGGATATTACTTCTTGTTGTCACAATCGAAGAACTCTGTTTGACAACATTGAGTTGACTATAGTTAAACATGAAGGAAATGACGCTCATGATAAAGCCGACAGCAATTCCTTCTAAAAAACCCACAGCATTAATAACAATTAAAGTGGCGATAACAATTAAATAATCGGAAAAATTCAGTTTAAACCAAGCTTTATAAACCCACTGAATTAAAAGTGCTAGTCCGAGATATAAAATCAGTCCCCCTAAAATAGGTTTAGGAAATAAAGAAATAAAAGAAGGACCCAGAATTAAGACAAAGAAACAAAATATACCGGAAAATATTCCGGCCAAACGACTATTTGCGCCAATTTTATCCACTAATAATGTACTCGGCAGCGCTTGGTTTCCCGTCATACCAGTACCTAATCCAGAGGCAACATTAGCAATCCCCACTGATTCTAATTCTCGATTCAAACTAATGTCGCGACCCACTACTAATTCTATCCCGCTATTACTCAGGACTAAAGAGAGTAAACTCACCAGCATTAAAGAAACAATTAGTCCCCAGTGGGATAAAATTGCTGGCCATTGAATGGCGCTAAAATCAGAGACAGTTAAGGGTTTCCAAAGTCCACCCGAGGCGAATGTTTCTAATAACCAGCCTTGTTCTCTTGCTTCTGTCAGCGACATCCCACTGGTCCACAAAACCACATAAAAGATCACCATCAATCCTAATAAAGTGCCTGGCATGACTAGGTAATGATGGTAGCGACTAGAGATAAATAAGATAATTAAACCAATCACAAAAGCAGCTCCCCAATGGATTAAAGGATCCGCTTGTAAAAAGGTTGATAAATTAGTAAATGTTAAAGAAATATCAGTAGTAATTTGAATTGAACCGGATACTAAAAGCCAACCGGTTCCTGCCATAAATCCACCCACCACCGGGTAAGGGATAAAGCGAATTTTACTGCCCAGTTTGAAACGTCCTAAAAGTAAAAGAAATAAGCCAGTGCCCATAGAAGAAAGCGCGATCGCCGCCAACACGGTTACTAAAATTTCTGAAGGAGAGAGATTTGCCTTTAAATCAGTTACGATTTCACTTGCCAAAATCGCAGTAATTGCGGTCGGTGCCGCTAAAGGAGTGGCAATCATGCCTGGAAGCGCACTGAAAATAGCAGCGACAAAACTAACAATTCCTGTACTGAAAACTGTTAATCCCACACCGACTCCTAATTCTGATCCTAAGCTGCCCGAAAAAATTAAAGCCGCATAAGAAATTGCGCGGATTACTCCAATGATACCAGTAATGCCACCAGCCATTAAACTTAAAAAGAGGTCTTTTGGTTGCAGACTCTTTGCCCAAGACGGTAAAAAATTGAAACGAAGTTGTTGCTGAGAGCTTAACTGATTAGTCATTCTTCCCCCTAAGTTACTTTGATCTAGCCTGAATCCCTTAGAGAAAACAAACTGTATTCAATGTGACCAAACCTAGGAATGAAGCAATACTTGAACCAATAGGAAAGATAAGCCACCGCTAACGATAGGAACCGTTAAATTATCAATCCCTAATTTAGAAACGGCTTCAAAAACCGTCGTAATTACCGCAATAATCAGTGGAATTAACCAATTTTGCCAAAAATTGCCTTCTTGGAGGAGTAAGATACTCCAACAAACGAAATAACTGACGGTTGCCATTGTTAATGATCCTTCCCAGCTTTTGGTACTACCCAGCACTTTGTAGGGATGACGACCGAAGTTTTGACCCATTAAGGCTGCTAAGCCATCTCCCCACGCCATCGTAAGAATCCCAATGGCAGCATACTGGGGAGTTTCTGGAAAAAACCAAGCCATTAAAATCCCCATACTCATGGCATAAAAAAAGGTGCCGAGGCTTTTCCGTCCCACACTATTAATACTGGGCAAAATTGGCAAAAAATAAGATAGCAAGGCAATCATTGCCGCGATCGCTGCTGCGCTAATGCCCATCCAAGGCGGAATTTGAAACCACCACGCAATTAAAATGACGTTTCCTGCCCCAATATGCACAATTTTACGGGTTAATTCCGCTTCCGAAGCAATCATACGATTCAAACTTTCAGCCAGCAGGATCACCGCGCCAAGAAAGGCAACAACAAGCACTAAAGGGAAAATAGGTAGCCCTGGTGAAACGGATAACAAAAGATAAGACAAGGGTCAGTTGATTCCTCAATACTATGAGTTAAGATACACTGTTCATCATTTATTGCGCTACCGACTCCCGACCTATCTTTACCAACGGTCAAAGCAGGCGCCTTCTGTGCCGACCCAACTGGAATCGAATTCCAGTTGGAAAGCGGCACCGCATTCCGCGGTTTCCGAAAGCGTAATCTTTGACCAGCAATGGCATAGGTAACTGGGTACCCATGCCAAATCCTCAGTCAGAGTTGAAAACTCCCTTGAATTGCCCTAGACTTCATTCGGGAAAGACTCTGGGAACATACATTTATCACTATCGCACCCAGTGGGACCTGCTTCAGAGAGTTCTCCTTGATCATACTTCAGTAATGCAGCATGAAAATCATCCATTTTCCGCCGTGCTTCCACCTCTTGCATGAGTTGGTTATAGGTTGCTTCAGCCACCGGTTCAAAGGGTAAACGAGGAAAGGTTTGGTAAGCATCAAACCGGGCGAGTAATGCGGCAGAAATATACCCGTCATTGTTTTTAATAGCGTGATAAATCGCTTGCCCTAAATCCTCAATTTCATGTTCCCTGAGTTCCAGCGTTGCTGAGGTATTGTGAGTAACATAATGTTTCTGGACTTGCATGGCAAAATCAAACTGTGCCAAGACAGAAAATTTAGAGATATCAATCTGATCAGCCCCTGGTAAATCGGCCCACGGAACAGCAACGGGAATTTCAACTAACCATTCGGTACAACGGGGATCAAAGGGATCTTTAAGAAGATTGCCCTGTTCATCTTTGTCTGATTGGGAAGGAACCACGCTGTAGCCATACTCAATACAAGCTAACGCAACGGGATCATTTTTGCCAAAGGTCACTCGACGGATAAATCGCACTGCTTTCGGCGGATGCCAACCGGGAGAAGCGCCCGTTAATAAAGATTTCGTGCCACTGGGTTGAACGGTAGTGCAACGATTCGGGCGTTGAATTTGATGCCGATCACAATAATCCCAAACCGTTTGGTGAACAATCTCGCGCCATTTTTTCAGATAGGCTTGTTCTCGCTGCTTAAAGTGCCGTCCTTGTTCCGTATCAGGGCGACCTTCTTCCCACCAGCGCAACCAGTCTACGCCAAATGCCTGCACAAAGAAATCAAATAATCCGGTAAAGGAAACACCAACAATGGGGTCCAGTTCTCGGCTGTACTGGTAGCGCGGTTCTTGGAATTGATGATTGAGTAAGGTGGCAACCGCTAAAGCACCAGCTTGGAAGGCTTCGGTTTGTTCTTGTTCATTATTGGGATCAATGAGATTTAAGTGAATTTCGCTCAGGTTACAGTGAAAATCGCTACCCAAAATTTCACCACAGTTATGAGCAACTAAGCCATTGGCATCAAAGCGATGCACCCCCGGGACCGTGCAATCATAAACCGGTTCTATTCCATCTGGCTCGATACTTGCTATCGTTGCCGTAAATCTTTCTCGATTTAAATTTCGTTGATACGAGTTCAGTGCATTAGTTAACTTCGCATTTTTTTGTGGATCACGAAACCCAACAATATTTTGAAAATGATACAAGTTTTCTTTTGTAATCACAATTTCATGATTGGCTTGACATTCATAGAGTTTAGGTTGTCGTTGAGAATCGGGTAATGCTCTGTCTCCTTTGTCGCGTCGATTTTCATAGAGAGTTGATACAATTCCCAGACGTAACAACATCCTTTGCACAGCTTGCAAGTCTTCTAAATTACTCTGGGCTAATCTAACACTCACTCCTTTGAGTTGAGTCCCTTGCACACTGCCGTCAGCATCAAATAACCCCCGTAAAAATCCTTGATAGAAGTTATAACTTCCTTGCTCAATTTCTTGAGTGATATGCTTATTATCGCAAATAATTCCGAAGGAAGAAGCTAGTTTGGCTAATCCTGATGAGCTAATTTGTCGAAGATGATGTTGCTTATGATAAAAAGCGACAGGAGTGCGTCGGGTGTACTCGACTGATTGTTCTAGTGTTGTAGCAGCATACTGGCTGAGTTCATCTTGGGTTTCTCCCCAATAGCGAAGAATTCCGACATCATTCCATGGCGTATGAGTAAGACTCCCATCGCCCACTAGACTACCCAGTAGCCAACCTTCTTCAAACGTTCCTTTTCCATCCCAAGGACGAATATCCTGATGATTATGAAGCATCACGCGATCGCGCGGTTTTAAATTTTCTACAGCGATCCATTCTGTATATTGTTTTTTCAGCGTTTGCGCGGTCACTTTCAGTACTTGATGATTCGGCGTTAAACGTAGGGTATGACCTTCTTGTGTCGCTAATTTTACTATGGGTTTCGTTCCCGTATAGAAAAATCCTTCTGGTGTGGTGCTAAATAACTCACCGTTAACGTAAACACTCTGTTGTGTTCCAATTAAATCTTTAACTTGTTTCGCCCCATTTTCGGTATGAACCCAAGTCTCTGCAGTGACGCAAGGATTCAAGCCATAGCGCTGTAAACGATGTTCAAGTTCATTTTTTGACATTCCTGGGGACTTTTGTTGGAACCAAGTTTTCGCCGCTTCTACACCTTGATTGGTATAAATCTCTAGAAATTCTTGCCGTTTTGAAGGTTCGTTAAGCAGATCAGTGTTTGCGCGCGCGATCGCCTCCGGTGCATACTGAATCGCCCCTTCCCCAGAATAAAATTGACTGCGTACAGCATCCACACATTCTTCTAAACTTGGGGCTTGGTGATAAACCCGGGTATGATTTGCCATCCGCAGTGCATCCCGTTCGGGATCAATGCGCCAATTGCCTTCAGCATCCGGTTGCCAGAGATTTTGTTTTAAAAGTGGTGAATCAGCGTCAAACTGACGAATCCCCGCGCTCCTGCGAATATTTCCCGCCACTACCGTTGCCGCCGCTTCATCAATCAACAAACAACATTCTTCTGCATTCAGTTTCCGTCCTTGCGCGCGATTCAAGATTTTAGCCAGACGAGGATACAATTCTGGAATTTTAATGGGATTTGCCACACCACCAAAGCCTTTTAAGACTTCTCCTGCAGGACGCACATGGCTCGGATCGATTTCAACATTGACTGTTGTGTCTAAATTTTCATTACTAGAGAGTTCTAATAGTGCCTGATAGGACTGTACCCAGCCTTCGCGGGAGTCACCAATACAAATTTTTACGTTGTTTGAATCACTAATTTTAACTGTGGTTTCTTCTTGACGAGTTTCTGGGAGCACGGTGCCAATTGCTCCCACTAGAAAAATCTTGAGGTGATTGCGAATAACAGGTAACTGGCTGATATATTTTTCTTCTAAGACAGCCCCGGTGCCACAGCCCATCATCGCTAAATCCATCATTAAGCCAAAGGCGCGCCAATCTACAACATTGGTAGAAGTACAGTTATAAGCACCGGAATAGTTTTTCGGATTTTCCAGCCACTGGGTTCCCCCGACCCAAAGCCAACGCCCTGCTGGCAGACTTTTGAGGTGAGTCATGGTTTTTTCTAAGAGTTGGGCTTCCTCTGCTGTGAGTTGACCGAGTTTCACCAATCCAGAAACGCAGCGATCGCGCACTTGTTCCCAAGTTTCTCGTCCTTGCGCGGTACGTCGGCTATAGGTTCGGAAAAATACAGGATTCGCCACTGGCGCATTTTCCGGGAAGTTTGTCGATTGTTTACGCTCAAGCTCTCTGACCATAACAGGCTCTAATTTGAATGACTGAGATTCTAATCTTAATTAACTCTCGCGGTAAGGTAAAGGTCTAAAAAAAAGTTTTGCCACTTCTCAAAAATTGCGCTATGGCAGGTCAAGTCTTTTCTTTAGGTCACAAAACTTGAAGGATTATATCACTATGGCTCACACTTGAGTTTCAAAAACAATAATTCTTTATGAAAAGTTTTGCCATTTCTCAAAAAAGTGCGTTAGGAATAGCAAGGATAATTAAGTTTTGTATCATGCCTTTAGCTCCTTGGCGGTCTTCTCTTGCCCGCGCTCTCCATGTTAACCGTTCTCTTCGCGAGTCTCGTTACTTTCAATTGGCGACGATTTCTCCTCATCATCAGCCGGCTAACCGTACTGTCGTCTTTCGGGAGTTTCGAGAAAATAGCAACGATTTACAAATTGTAAGCGATGCTCGCAGCCAAAAAAATGCTCATTTACAACAAAACCCGCAAGGAGAAATTTGTTGGTACTTCAGTAAATCACAAGAACAATTTCGGATTAAAGGAATTATCACCGTTGTCGATTCTGACCATAAGACTTTGAGTAGCCTGCGACAAATCCTCTGGGAAAAACTATCAGTTAAGAGCCGTTTACTCTTCGTTTGGCCACATCCGAAGGCTGAACGCATAGAACCAGAAACAACATTTACTGAAGCCACTCCTGCCACTGAGCATCCTCCTGATACGTTTACCGTTTTACTCTTTTCTCCTCAGGAAGTGGATCATCTCACTCTCAAAGGAAACCCACAAAATCGTTATCTCTACTCTTGTGATGAAGCCGGAAATTGGTCAAAAACAGAAGTAAATCCCTAATAGTGAACGTTTGCCGTTTCCTCTAACTAATGACGAATAACTCATGACAGAGAACTCATCACAAATTTCTAACTCAAGATAGCGGATTTTGCCGATGATGAGCGCGATGATCAGTAGTAAAGCAGATCGTTGAGAGATAAACTTGACGTTTCATCCTCTACTGTGAGGTTAAAATCAATTAAAAGGCATGGCTACAGAAAAAACCCAAGATAATAATCGTAATTCTCAAAATAATAATGCAAATGAGAAGCCAAGGTTTAATGCCAGTTGGCTTTTTCCAATTGTTGCTTTAACGCTTTTGGTCGCAAGCTTTTTCTCTGGTCCAGACGGAGAGGAAGTTCCCTATAGTCAATTTATTGAGCAAGTTAAAAATAATCAAGTTGAAGAAGTCAGTATCGGACCGGAACGGATTGAGTATAAGCTGAAACCCGATGCTGTCGAAGAGGAAAACGCGCCTCTAATCCGACAAACCTTTGCCGTTCCCAGCGATCGCGATTTGACCGAAGTTCTGGAAGCCAATAACGTTGAATACAGTGGGCAACCCTCTGGTGGTGGTGCGGGCTGGTTCATTGGTGCCCTCAGTTGGATTTTACCGCCGCTGCTCTTTTTCGGTCTGGCTTATTTCCTCTTTAATCGCGCTCAAGGTGGGGCAAGTAACCCTATTATGTCCGTTGGTAGAAGCAAAGCGCGGATTTATTCTGAAGGCGATACCGGTTTTACCTTTAATGATATCGCCGGGGTTGATGAGGCGAAAGAAGAGTTAAAAGAAGTGGTGGACTATCTTAAAAACGCCACGAAATACAGCCGCCTCGGTGCAAAAATCCCCAAAGGGGTGTTACTGGTCGGACCACCGGGAACCGGCAAAACCCTCCTTGCTAAAGCGGTTGCCGGAGAAGCCAATGTGCCCTTCTTTAGCATTTCTGGTTCTGAATTTATTGAAATGTTTGTTGGGGTCGGTGCCTCCCGTGTCCGCGATTTATTCCAACAAGCGCAACAACAAGCGCCTTGTATCATCTTCATTGACGAGTTAGATGCCCTCGGTAAATCCCGTGGTGGCAATGGTGCAATGACCGGTGGTGGCGGTAATGATGAACAAGAACAAACCCTCAACCAGTTACTCAACGAAATGGATGGGTTTGATGCCAATACCGGTGTGATTGTCTTAGCCGCAACCAACCGTCCGGAAGTGCTTGATCCAGCGCTCCAACGTCCCGGACGGTTTGACCGCCAAGTTGGGGTTGATCGTCCCGATAAGAAAGGACGTAAAGAAATTTTAGAAGTTCATGTCCCCAACATTAAACTGGCTGAAGATGTGGATTTATCGGTGATTGCCGGTCGCACTCCTGGCTTTGCCGGTGCGGATCTCGCCAACTTAGTCAATGAAGCAGCCCTGCTGGCAGCACGGAATAATCATGAGTACGTGACAATGGCAGACTTTGATGAGGCTTTAGAACGGGTCATTGCTGGTTTAGAGAAAAAATCGCGGGTTTTACAAGAGGAAGAGAAAAAGACCGTTGCCTATCACGAAGTGGGTCACGCCATGGTTGGCAGTTTGATGCCAGGTGCCGGTCGCGTGGAAAAAATCTCCATTGTTCCTCGTGGCGCAGGGGCTTTAGGCTACACCCTGCAGTTGCCGGAAGAAGATCGCTTCCTCGTAGCGGAAGATGAAATTCGCGGTCGGATTGCCATCATGTTAGCCGGACGCTCTGCCGAAGAAGTCGTCTTTGGCAAAGTTTCGACGGGCGCGAGTGACGATATCCAGAAAGCAACGGATTTAGCAGAACGTTGTGTTACCCTCTATGGCATGAGCGACCGCCTCGGTCCCATTGCATTCGAGAAGCCCCAGCAACAATATATTCCTGGGTTAAGCAGTCCCCGCCGTTCCGTGGGTCCACAAGTTACTCAAGCCATTGATGAAGAAGTCAAGAATATTGTGGAAACGGCTCATGCCATGGCACAACATATTCTTAGCGAAAATCGAGAGGTGTTAGAAGAAACGGCACAACATCTCTTAGCAGAAGAAGTTTTAGATGGGGAAAGTTTAACTGAAAAACTATCCCAGGTTAAAGCCCCAGAACACTTTCAAAATTGGTTGAAAACGGGAACTTTACCTGAGACATTGCAAGAGGCTTTAGTTAATAATCATCACGAAAATGCTCAAGAGGCATCGACTTTTCATCAATCTAAGCTGAATTAGGCAGAGCATGACTCATTAGAGTTTCAAGGGTGCGATACAGTTCATCGCGCCCTTTTAATTCTTCTAAACGTGAGACAACTTTGCCTTGATCAAATAAAATTAAGGTGGGTAAACTTTTCAGACGATAAGTATTAGCAAGTTTAAAGTTTTCATCAGCATTGACACTGACTAACTTGATTTCCTGATCCCAACTATTTTGGAAGGTAATCAGGGTTGGCATAATTAAATGGCATAAACCACACCAAGGCGCCCAAAAGTGAACTAAAGTGGGTTGACGTGAAGAGAGAACTTCTTGAGAAAAATTAGTTTCGTTAACGGTCGCTACCATAACGTTGATAAAGTTTTATTAAAATGAATGATTCCGCTTTTGGATCATGCTACATCGATTTGGGATCAAAGTGCCAGGGGAGATCCCCGATTTCTATCAATTTATAGAATGCTAAAAATTATTGTTGTTGATTTCTCCATTGTTTAAGAAGTTTGCCAAGAGTTTAAGAAACCTATAGATTAAACAAAATTTGTGTTGTTTAAATTCAAGTTGGAATAAGAGAAATGAACCTCATAGCAAGGGATAGAGCGATTTTTGAATCGGTAGTAATTGTCAGAATTTTTGAGCAGACATTTGAGACAATGCAATTTAAATGCTCACATGGAAAATAGACTTTAATTTATGAAACTGGCTTACTGGATGTACGCAGGACCGGCTCACATTGGGACGCTCCGCGTTGCTAGCTCGTTTAAAAATGTTCATGCCATCATGCACGCGCCTTTGGGAGATGATTATTTTAATGTCATGCGGTCGATGTTAGAGCGCGATCGCAATTTCACTCCCGTTACAACCAGTGTTGTGGATCGAAAAGTGTTGGCGCGGGGTTCCCAAGAAAAAGTGGTTGACAACATTACTCGCAAAGATGCAGAAATCCACCCTGACTTAACCATTCTCACTCCTACTTGTACCTCTAGTATCTTGCAGGAAGATTTAGAAAACTTTGTCCAACGGGCGCAACTCGATAGTGCAGGGGATGTCATGCTTGCCGATGTCAACCATTATCGTGTCAATGAGTTGCAAGCTGCGGATAAAACGCTGGCGCAGGTGGTGAAGTTCTATCTGAATAAGGCGCAGAAAAATGGCGACCTTCCTGAGGGGAAAACAGAAAAGCCTTCCGTTAATATCATTGGTCCCACAACCCTTGGTTTTCATAATCAACATGATCTCACCGAGTTGAAACGGTTAATGGCTGATCTCGGGATTGAAATTAATCAGATCATTCCCCAAGGGGCGTCCGTTCATGAGTTAAAAACGCTTCCGCAAGCCTGGTTTAACTTGGTTCCTTACCGAGAAGTGGGACCGATGGCGGCGCAATATTTAGAAGAAACTTTTGGTATGCCTTCGGTGCAGGTGACGCCGATGGGAATCGTAGAAACGGCGCGTTGTATTCGCACGATTCAGAAGGTGTTGAATGAACAAGGGGCAAATGTTGATTACGAGGATTATATTGATAATCAGACGCGGTTTGTCTCACAAGCGGCCTGGTTCTCTCGCTCCATTGATTGTCAGAATTTAACCGGGAAGAAAGCGGTTGTGTTTGGGGATAATACCCACGCGATCGCGATGACAAAAATTTTAGCGCGGGAAATGGGCATCCGTGTTGTTTTAGCGGGAACCTACTGCACCTATGATGCAGATTGGTTTAAAGCGCAAGTACAAGATTACTGTGATGAAGTCCTTGTCAGTGATGATAATGGGGCGATTGGCGACGCGATCGCGCGCTTAGAACCGGCAGCCATTTTCGGAACGCAAATGGAACGCCACGTCGGGAAACGGATTAACATCCCCTGTGGTGTCATTGCAGCACCGATTCATATTCAAGACTTCCCTGTGGGTTATCGTCCGTTCTTAGGCTATGAAGGGGCAAACCAAGTCGTTGATTTGGTCTATAATTCCTTCACTCTAGGGATGGAGGATCACCTCTTAGAAATCTTTGGTGGACACGATACCAAAGAAGTGATTACGAAAACGGTTTCTGCCGATTCCGATCTGAATTGGACCAAAGACGGCTTAGCGGAATTAAATAAAATTCCTGGGTTTGTTCGTGGGAAAGTGAAACGCAATACCGAAAAATACGCCCGAGAGAATGGCATTGAAAATATTAATGCGGAAGTGATTTACGCAGCGAAAGAAGCCGTGGGGGCATAACCAGAAAAATCAGGGTGGGCAAGTTGCCCACTCTCTGTTTTCTATGACAAGCAACGTTGTCATCAGAGGGTGTAGAAACGCTCATTTCTCATTAAGGGTATGTTTCGCGATCGCGCATTGAGTTTCCTTTACAGAAGGTCATCCCTCAGTATTTAGCAACCAGCAAAAACCAAGGAAAAGTCTCACTAATGAAGCAATTTCGACTCTGGGTCATTGCTCAATTAACAGCGTGATTTGATCACAAATGGGTCAATCTCTGCTACAAATTGATTCTGGCAAGAGAAAGAGAGCAAGCACAAGGGACTACAAGATGATTAGTTATTTACGAGGAGAGGTGATTAACCTTGTCAAAACCACGGGAAATCGAGTGACCCTCATTCTAGAAGTGAATCAAGTGGGATATGAAATCCAAATTCCCTCTCGGCTAGCGCGAGAATTAGACCAAGCCATTTCAGAATCAACGCAAATTTTTACCCATCAGCAAATTCGAGACGATGCCATTATTTTGTATGGATTTAACAGTGCAGCAGAGCGGGATTTATTTCGCAAATTAACCGCTGTAAATGGTGTGGGTAGTCAAGTCGCGATCGCGCTGATTGATACCTTAGGTTTAAGAGAACTCGTTGAGGCAATTGTTGCCGAAAATACTCAACTTTTAGCCAAAACCCCCGGTGTGGGCAAAAAAACAGCGGAACGGATTGCCTTAGAATTGAAAACAAAACTTGCGCAATGGCGCACCGAAGCCGGGCTAGTGGTGAAAGGAGATGAAAGTGTTGCCCCCAAGCCAGCCATTCGAGAAGATGTGGAAATGACATTGCTGGCGTTAGGTTATACGAAAGAGGAAATTGAACAAGCGCTATCAGTTATCAGTCAAGATTCTTTACTGGCAAAAAGTCCGAATCCAGAAGAGTGGATCCGGAATGCGATTACATGGTTAAGCCATTGACACTCCCACGGCTAAAGCGCGTGGAATTCTTGGTTCGTCGAGGCTGCTTGCTCTGACAGAACGGATTCTACCAGAGTAGAGGCTGTTTCTCCCCAAGCGTAAGTACGGGTTGAGCAAGCCTAAGACTCTCGAAAAGGTATCGTGGGACGGTATGCCGTTGGGCAATTCCAAAAAGGTCTCTAACCAGGTTTGCTTCGCTTTGCCATAAGTTTCAACTGCCACTCGATCTTACTTATGGTAAGGAGCTTCCCCATAGCACGCCCCACACAAGCGAATCGGCTCTATTTTTATCCCAACGCCCTTGGGTGGCAACATAGCTCTTAATCGAGGAACATCTACCTGCACAACAATGACTAATGATGAAACAAATTGTGCGATAATTTTTAACAGAGTTCTCATAAATCGTCTTTAACCATGACTGAGCCGACTGAAGAACAGACCCTAGCTGAAGCTGCGCCCTCGCGCTATGAGTGTCGCAGTTGTGGCTATGTTTACGAACCGAATAAAGGGGATAGCAGTCAAAATGTTCCGGCAGGAACAACCTTTGCCGACTTACCTGAACAGTGGCGTTGTCCCGTTTGTGGGGCGAGACGAAATGTCTTCGATGACATTGGCGCTGTTGATGCACCATCGGGCTTTGCCGAGAATCTTTCCTACGGGTTCGGCGTCAATCAGTTGACGCCAAGACAAAAAAATATTCTGATTTTTGGGGCTCTCGCTTTGGGCTTTTTAATCTTTATGAGTTTTTATGGTCTGGGTTAAAAGCGTGTCAAAGGGCACAAAAACTGCTAATCTGGTGAAATTTGCCCAGGAGTTGATTTGGGATCAGTTCCGTGACCCAGTTTGGAACAGCAAATTATGAGTATTTTGTTAAACAATATTAAGCAAATTATCATTTGGGGCGCGATCGCGCTCTTAACGGTGAGTTGTAGTCAGGTGCCCTCCACCGAATCAAACCCTTGGCGAGTCTTGGAAAATCTCCCCACCGAAGAAACCGTTTTGGATATTGACTTTACTGGCAATCCGGATCAAGGTTGGATGGTGGGAAACCAAGCGACCTTGTTGAAAACCGAAGATGGCGGAGAGACTTGGCAGAAAGAAGCGTTACAACTCGGAGACGAAAAATTAGACTTTCTTTCTGTCAGTTTTGAAGGAGAAGAGGGTTGGATTGTTGGTGAACCCTCGGTTCTTTTGCATACCACTGATGGCGGAGAACATTGGTCTCGGATTCCCCTCAGTAAAAAATTGCCAGGGGAACCCTATAGCATTGTTGCCACTGGCAAAAACTCGGCTGAAATGACCACCAATGTCGGGGCAATTTACCAAACCACTGATGGTGGGCAAAATTGGCAAGCGCTTGTGGAAGAAGCAGTGGGGGTTTCTCGTAATATTTCTCGTTCCTCAGATGGGAAGTATGTGGCGGTATCCGCTCGTGGTAACTTCTACTCCACTTGGACCCCTGGGGATAAAGCCTGGCAACCCCATGAACGGAATACCTCCCGTCGGGTGCAAAATATGGGCTTTACCCCGGATGGACGGGTGTGGTTACTGGCGCGCGGTGGTCAAGTTCAGTTTACCGAATCTGCAGACTTTGAGAGTTGGCAAGATCCAGAATATCCTGAATTTTCTAGCGGGAAAGGCTTGCTCGACATTGGCTATCGTAATGCTGATGAATTCTGGGTTGGGGGCGGTAGCGGCGATTTATTCCGTCGCTTTGAAACCGAAGGCGTTTGGAAAAAAGACCGTGATGTGCAGCAAGTGCCAGGGAATTTTTATCGGGTGAAATTTTTTAATCCGGAGAAAGGATTTATTCTTGGCGATCGCGGTACTGTCCTCAAGTATGAGGGATCCAGCAATGCGGCGTAAAGAAAACGTGGCAATTGTTAAAACACTTCTCATCCTTAAATCACAGGTCTAAACCCCCGACCCTTGACGGGTTCGTGTTGTAGAATGAATCTAGAAATTGAATCAATGCAATCCGTATCGACAAAAACCAAGTCGAACAATCAACTAGCTAAACGGTTGCAGAAGAAGAGTGACCCCACGCCAGCGTACGGCGTCAGGAAACGCGCTCTCAAAGGCGGTAGGGCGTATCGTGTCAGCTTCTGGAGAAAAAGTAAGTCCAAATCAACTGAGTTGAGGAGGCATTTTTCAGTGAAGGAAGAATCACCCACCTGAAGGAGGGTGAGTCGTCAACATGTATGAATGAACCGTCAATTTTTGTAAAAGGAGTTAGGATCAAATGGCAGGAGATACAGGTGAACGTCCCTTTGGTGATATTATTACCAGCGTTCGGTATTGGGTAATTCATAGTATTACGATTCCTATGTTGTTTATTGCCGGTTGGTTGTTTGTCCAAACGGGTTTGGCATATGATGCCTTTGGGACCCCTCGCCCGGATGAATATTTCACTCAACAACGGCAAGAATTGCCCATTATTAGCGACCGCTTTCAGGCGAGAGAAGAAGTCGAAGAATTTAATAAGTAAGTATTCTTAGCAAGGAGGAGAAACATGACCACAAATCGTCCGAATGAACCGGTAACTTATCCCATTTTTACAGTCCGTTGGTTAGCGGTTCATACCTTAGCTGTCCCCAGCGTGTTCTTTTTAGGCGCGATCGCCGCCATGCAGTTTATTCAAAGATAGAAAGGAGCTATTGATGGTAGATCGCAATCAAAACCCCAATAAACAACCGGTTGAACTCAATCGGACATCCCTTTATTTAGGGTTGTTACTCGTTTTTGTCTTGGGAATTCTATTCTCAAGCTACTTCTTTAACTAAAAACCATTTAACACTGTTGACATTTGTCTAGCTTGATTTAGGAGGAAAAAATTGATGTCTGGGAAAATACCCCTTTGGATTGTTGCCACGATTGCTGGTTTAGGGATTATTGCTGTTGTCGGGATCTTTTTCTACGGTTCTTACGCCGGAGTGGGTTCTGCCGTCTAGATCCGACTCATCCCAAAATGACACCGCTAGGGAAGTTCTCTAGCGGTTTTTAATTTGCCAATGCCTGGTTTGCGCCCGTCCTTGAAACCGCTAAAATGACCAGTTAGTCCAGTTTAGAAAAATGAGTTTAATATGAGTCGCGCAGAGAAAGTTGTCTTAGCCTATTCCGGCGGGGTTGATACCTCCGTTTGTATCCCTTATCTCAAACAAGAATGGGGGGTAAAAGAAGTGATTACCCTCGCTGCTGATTTGGGGCAGGGGGAAGATTTAGAGCCCATTAAAGAAAAAGCCCTCACTGCTGGTGCCTCCGTTTCTTTGGTGAAAAATGCCGTGGAACGGTTTGTTACAGACTTTGCTTTTCCTGCGATTCAAGCCAATGCCCTATATGAAAACCGTTATCCTCTTTCCACTGCTTTGGCGCGTCCCTTAATTAGTCAAATGTTAGTGGAAGTGGCCCATCAACAGGGGGCAGATGCCGTGGCGCACGGCTGCACTGGTAAAGGAAATGACCAAGTACGCTTTGATGTCTCGATTGCTGCTTTAGATCCCGAGTTGAAAATTCTTGCCCCCGCGCGAGAATGGGGGATGAGTCGTGAAGACGCGATCGCGTATGGAGAACGCTTCGGACTGGCTGCACCAGTCAAAAAATCTTCTCCCTATAGTATTGACCAAAATCTGTTGGGACGCAGTATCGAAGCAGGGATTTTAGAAGATCCGATGGCGGAACCCCCAGAAGAAGTCTTTAGTATGACTAATGCTATTGAAAATACTCCTGATGAAGCTGAATATCTGGATATTGGGTTTGAAAAAGGAATTCCTGTCACCATTAATGGCATTCGCTATCAACCAGTCACTTTGATGGAAACCCTCAACCAACAAATTGGACACCATGGCTTTGGTCGCATTGACATGATGGAAAATCGGGTTGTGGGCATTAAATCTCGAGAAATTTATGAAGCCCCGGCACTCCTGGCGTTGATTTTGGCACACCGTGACTTAGAAAGCCTGACGTTAACGGCTGATGTTACTCAATATAAGCGGGGAATTGAAGATACTTATGCCCAACTGATTTATCGCGGGTTATGGTATAGTCCCCTCAAAAAGGCTTTAGAAGGATTTATCCAACAAACCCAAGAACGGGTAACTGGAACCGTCCGCTTAAAACTCTTTAAAGGGAATGCAACCATTGTCGGTCGCCAATCAGACTATTCCTTGTACGCTGAAGACTTAGCCACCTATGGTGCAGAAGATGAGTTTGATCATAAAGCAGCAGAAGGATTTATCTATATCTGGGGAATGCCTGTCCGCGTCTGGTCAAAAGCAACGAAGCAATAACAAGAATCCTCTCTCATTCGGGAGGGGATAATAGATGATTCATTCTTTTCTAATCATCAAGCGTTATCCTACATTTAGGTATGAATCAATTGCAAAAAAATGCCGACAGAAACTGACTTTACTCAAATTTTAGAAAAACTAGAGCATAAAATTGAAACTGGTCAAACTCGTACAGAAGCAAAGCTAGATCAATTGATGAATTGCATTGAAGTTTTAGAAGTTGGACAAGCCAGATTAGAAGAAAAAATGAATGGGATGAACCAACGTTTTGAAGCAATCGACAAACGTTTTGAAGCTTCAGATCAACGTTTTAATCGCATTGAAGACAACCTGAAACGGCAAGATAATCGCTTGTGGGGGTTTTTGGTAGCCTTTGGCATTGCCCTCCTCGGGTTACTTGCGAAATACGCTTTTTTTATGCCAAAAGTCTAATCAAGCCGTGCTTAAACTCACTCAACAACAGCAAGAACAAATGTATCGTCACGCCCAGCACACTTATCCCGAAGAGTGTTGTGGGATTTTATTCGGAACGTTTCAAGCGAATCGAGAAACCATTGTCACAGAAGTGTGGGAAACGGAAAATGCTTGGGAAGTAGAAAGTCAACGGTTTGAAGCCGTATGCCCGGAAGCTGCTGATGACGGACTGAGTAAGCGCAACCGCTTTACGATTGATCCGGCAGTCCTTTTAAAGGCACAGAAATATGCCCGTACTCATCATTTAAGTATTGTCGGCATTTATCACTCTCATCCTGACCACACCACCGATCCTTCAGAATTTGATCGCGCGATCGCGTGGGATACCTATTCTTACCTCATTATGTCAGTACAAGACGGAACTGTTGTTGATTGTTGCAGTTGGATTTTAGATGAGCAACAACAATTTCAAGAAGAAATAATTGTAACAGAAGGTTGCCATTAACCCAACCCAGCCCTTATCCTAAAATACCGCACGGCTATCTCAATTAGTCAGCAGCGGCGATATTATCCTGAATACGTCGCCCCATCTCCTTCCCGTAGCACAATAGTAGATAGCAAATTAACACCTTATCGGGCGTGAGACCACTATGCTCAATCCAAACCTAGAAGAAATCGAACTCAACAAAGAAGAATACGAACGGTATTCTCGTCACATTATCCTCCCAGAAGTCGGACTAGAAGGGCAAAAACGCCTGAAAGCAGCCAGTGTTGTTTGTATCGGGACTGGTGGACTCGGTTCTCCCCTTCTGCTATATTTAGCAGCAGCCGGTATCGGACGCATTGGCATTGTTGATTTTGACATTGTGGATCGCTCCAACTTACAACGTCAAATTATCCACGGTACTGCCAAAGTCGGTCAACCCAAGCTAGAATCAGCCAAACAGCGCATCCTTGATATCAATCCGTTTTGTCAAGTTGACCTCTACAATACCCGCATTAGTTCTGACAATGCTCTGGAAATTCTCAAGCCTTATGATGTGGTTGTCGATGGAACGGATAATTTCCCCACTCGTTACTTAGTGAATGATGCTTGTGTTTTACTCGGTAAGCCGAATGTTTATGGCTCGATTTTCCGCTTTGAAGGGCAAGCCAGCGTTTTTAATTACCAAGAAGGACCTAACTACCGCGATGTCTTTCCTGAACCCCCACCGCCGGGAATGGTTCCCTCTTGTGCTGAAGGGGGTGTTTTAGGTGTTCTATGTGGTGTCATTGGGTCGATTCAAGCCACAGAAACGATTAAGGTCATTCTTGGCATGAATACAACTCTCAGTGGACGTTTGTTGCTTTATAATGCACAAACCATGACTTTCCGAGAATTAAAACTTCGTCCTAATCCAGAACGTCCTGAAATTAAAGAACTCATTGACTATGAACAGTTCTGTGGCATTCCGCAAATGCAAGAACAAGAAACCGATGTTCCTGAAATGACGGTTCAAGAGTTGAAGCAGTTAATGGAACAAAAAGCGAATGACTACGTTCTGATTGATGTGCGCAACCCCAATGAATACGAAATTGCGAAAATTCCTGGGGCAACCCTCATTCCCCTGTCGGAAATTGAAGATGGAAGTGGCGTGGAAAAAGTGAAACAACTGACCAATGGTCATCGTTTGATTGCTCACTGCAAGATGGGCGGACGTTCTGCCAAAGCCCTGCAGATCTTGAAAGACGCTGGAATTGAAGGGACAAATCTCAAGGGCGGAATTCGTGCTTGGAGTCAAGAGGTGGATTCTTCTGTTCCAGAATACTAATACCTCTGGTCTGAATTAGGAAAAAAGCGAGGAGAAGACCCAAGATAAAAATTACAGGAGTCACCGTAAAGCCAACGTGCTTCAGCGGTTAGATATAAGGTGAGTGAGTTGAGGGGCTCAATGCCCCGATAACAAACAATCTCAATCCTTTCTTGGCTCCTTACATATTTTTTGATTGTATCCCCAGACACTTAACCCGCTGTTGATACAAAATAGCTTCTTGTCCACAAGCTCGGCAGCTTCTTCTTCAACCAAGGAAATTCTCTAGTCATACCACCACCTAACTTCAAAAAGACTGCCGCACCTTTGATTTTACCCACCCACACTCGAAAAATTGAGCAAACGATGAGTTTGAACTGGCTGAATGATTTTGTGATGATTTTTATTAGTCTAAACTACAGTTAAGTTGTTACCAATGGGGGGAGGGGCTTCATAATCAGTTGAAAGTGAAGTCCTCTTTCAAGAGGCCATATTTTTGAGCGGATGGGAAGGATAAAAGCCCCATGTTTAGAATTGATGAGAAAATGATCCATTATTGTGGCATTTGCCGAAATTATGGTTAGTTATGATTGGTTAGTCATTGGCGGTGGCATAACGGGAAGTGCCCTCGCTTACGAATTGCAAGCTCAAGGGGCAACCGTTTTATTATTAGAACTCAGTCCAACTTTAGAGAATGCAACCCGTTACAGCTATGGCGGACTCCCATTTTGGTCAGGGACTTCCCCAGAGATGAGAAAACTGTGTGCAGATGGACTCCAACTGCATCGCGATCTCCCGCAAATTCTCGATCAAGATACAGAGTTTCGTGAAATCAATCTGTTATTAACCATTAGAAACAATGAGTCGCCCCAAGAGAGTATTAAGCAATATCAGAACTGTGACATTCCGCCGCAACTATTAAGTGTAGAAGAAAGCTGCGAATTAGAACCGCTTTTGAATCCCAGCGCGATCGCGGGTGCAATTTGTTTTCCCCACGGTCATATTAACCCCCAAAAAACGAATGAAGCTTATCTCCAAACCTTTACTCGTCTCGGCGGTACTATCACTTATGAAGCCGTCAATTCCTTCCAATGGCAAAAGGAAAAAGTCGTCGGTGTGAATACGGCTAAAAATCGCTATTCTGCTGAAAATACGGTCCTGTGTGCAGGGGGGTTAACCCGTGAGTTATTAACCTCAATTGGGGTTAAACGTCCCCTTTACTTTACTCACGCCGAACTCTTAGAAACCCCACCCCTGGATCTCGAATTAAAAACGTTAATTATGCCTGCTAATGATCAACGGTTGGGCTTAGAAAGCGCTGCCACTAACCCAGAAAAAGAACCTTTGTGGGATCAATCAGGACAGAAACTGGCGTCACCGGTGATGGATCCAGGAGCGATTCAATTTCGCGATCGGCATTTGTGTATTGGTCAAATTAGTCGGACAATGAGTGATCCAGAAGCCACTGTTGATCCGGCAGCAAGTGAGGCATGGCTACGGAAAGAAATCGGAACCTTATTACCCGCCTTAAAAGATGTTCCTGCCCAATGGCACCATTGTCTGATTGCCTTTAGCCCAAATCGGGAATCTGTTGTTGGGAAGGTGGGACATTACGAAGGCATCCATATTTTTTCCGGTTTTACCAGTACTCTTTTATTGGCACCGGTTCTCGCACAACAGTTTGCCTCCTCTGCTCGTTAACTGGTCAAGGTCTTATCGACGGTACTGAACAAAAAAGCGCAAAACTTGTGACTGCTAACTTTTTTTAAATAAGAATTGAAACGACTTTAGCGAAAAAGCGGGAGGAAACTTATGCCCTAAGAGACTGATTTAATGTTAATTTGTCTTTAGTCTAATTGGTGTGAGACGACCATGAAAATTACGTTGGAAGTCTTCTGATGCACATTGAGATCAAATGAACCCTTTATGCCTAAACTTACCTTAAATGCGCAACATCGATGTTTCGGTGGCAGTGTCAGTTACTACCAGCATTCCTCCCAAGTGTGTCATGGACCGATGCGGTTTTCCCTGTTTTTGCCACCTCAAGCTAAGGATCATTCGGTTCCGATCTTGTATTTCCTCTCCGGTTTAACCTGCACAGAAGAGAATTTTACGGTAAAATCAGGCGTCCAAAGAGATGCAGCCGAACTCGGAATGGCCATTATCGCTCCTGATACTAGCCCTCGTAATACTGGTATTCTAGGAGAGGAGACGGATTACGATTTAGGAACAGGCGCAGGATTTTACGTGGATGCCACCGAATCGCCTTGGCAAGCACATTATCAAATGTATAGCTACGTTGTGGAAGAATTACCGCGTTTAGTGGAAAGTGAATTCCCGATTCTTCCAGACAAATGCGGGATTTTTGGACATTCGATGGGTGGACATGGCGCCTTGATTTGTGCCTTGCGTAACCCAAACCGTTATCTTTCTGTATCAGCCTTTGCGCCAATTGCTGCGCCAAAACAATGTGCGTGGGGGCAAAAGGCATTTAGTTATTATTTAGGGAACAATGAAAGGCTTTGGCAGGATTATGATGCAACGGAGTTAGTCCAGCAAAAAACTTGGGTGGATAAACCAATTTTAATTGACCAAGGAACCGAAGATAATTTTTTAGCGCAGCAGCAACTGTTACCGGAAAAGTTCGCAGCAGCCTGCAAAAGTGTAGGACAGCCTCTAAACTTACACTATCAAGAAGGCTATGATCATAGCTACTTTTTTATAATGAGTTTTATGAGAAAACATCTCGAGCATCATGCTCAATTTCTCCTCGGTTAAAAAAGAGCACAATGCCACATTTATTCACAAACCGTCCGCGTCAATATACCCTCTTCACTCAAAAAAAGCTCGGTATCAGCTACTTGAACTGGGAATTAACCAATGGGATTCTTTACATCATCGGCGGCATCACATTTGTCATTGGGAGCGTATTTTTCCTACCTCAATATGAAGAATTTTTGGATATTGGGGCTTGGATCTTCTTTGGGGGGTCAATTATTTATTTGATTGTCACCGGTCAAGATTTGTGGGAGTCCTTACATTATCTCCGGTCTCAGCCTCTTTTAAGCATTTGGGATTGGCTAGAGTTTTTAGCTGCTAATGTTTATATTGTCGGCACAATTCTTTTCATTGTTGGTAGTCTTTTCTTTTTATCAGAAATTCATATGATTGTTTTCGGCAGCTGGTGCTTTATTATTGGCAGTTTTCTCTTTTTAGTGGGAGCGTGCATTAATATTATCGAAATTCTGCAAGCAACCTCATTGATTAAATTGCAGTTACTTAATATTACTGCCATTACGTTTGCCTTAGGTTCAACGCTGTTCTTAGTAGCATCCATTCCTTACTTATGGCAACCCTTAGATATGCAGGAACAGTGGTTACTGTTTACCTATGTTGCTTGGGAATACATTGTCGGTAGTATTTTATTTTTAGTCGGCGGAATCATTAATTATTACCGCGTCTATCGTAATTTTCAGCAATTCCTGAATTAATCAGGTCGTACCCCAACACAATAAAGGATTAATTAGAGTAGCAATTTCAGATCACAGCTATTTCTAATTAACCCAATTGCTGCTTAATTCTATAGTCGGCAGAATAAGCTACCTCAATTTTTATGATTCGTTGCCATTCCAGAGTTTGAGGCCGTCTTGAAGGTCTTGAAAATTCCGCTCAGATACAATTATTCTTTCTTCGGTGACAATAACATAATCATGTTGCGACCTTCTCGTTTTGGGGACTGCTGAATTTCTGCGGTTTCTTTGAGGTCTGCAGCCATTCGTTCTAATAAGTCTTTGGCCAGAT
This sequence comes from Cyanobacteria bacterium GSL.Bin1, assembly GCA_009909085.1. Taxonomy (NCBI): domain Bacteria; kingdom Bacillati; phylum Cyanobacteriota; species Cyanobacteria bacterium GSL.Bin1. The sequence goes on from JAAANX010000090.1 coordinate 23,295, forward strand.
CAATGTGTTGAATTTCTCTGCCACGGAAGTTGATTGTCGCTTTAACTTTATCTCCTCCTTTCAGGAAGCGCTTAGCTTGGTTGACCCGCACTTCATAGTCATGCTCGTCAATTTTATACCGCATTTTAACTTCCTTAACTTCGGCGTTGTGTTGTTTCTTTTTCGCTTCCCTGGCTCGACGTTCCTGCTCGTACTTATACTTGCCATAGTCCATGATTCGGCAAACCGGCGGATCTGCTTTGTCACTGACCAGAACCAAGTCAAGATCTCGGTCTTCAGCAATTTTTTGAGCTTCGTCAGGGGTGAGAATTCCGAGTTGTTCTCCTTCGCTGTCAATGACGCGAATTTTCGGAAAACGAATATTTTCGTTGATTTGGGGAAGCTGGCGGTTGCGTTTTTTATTCTTCACAGGCGTTTATGGAAATTCAGTTAGGCTTAAATTTAGGTCTCACAATATAAGGTTATTCCCTTGCCATTGTAATAATCCTGTTGGAATTTTTGCCAAATGTTAACACAAAAGTAACAGATACAATTGAGTGATGAGTAAGCAAACAAAAGTAGATTTGGGAAGACAACGCGATTGGGTTTGGCGAGGTTGGCAAATTCGCTATACTTACTTACGATCGCGCTCCCCGCAAGGACATCATAATCCGCCTATTCTCCTGGTTCACGGATTTGGCGCCGCGATCGCGCACTGGCGCTATAATCTTTCCCATCTCAGTGAAACCCATACGGTTTATGCTTTAGACTTATTAGGCTTTGGGGCATCTCGCAAAGCCGTTGCCCAATATAGTATGGAGTTTTGGGCGGAACAACTGTATCAATTCTGGCGAACACTCATTGGTTCCCCAGCGATTTTAATTGGCAATTCTTTGGGGTCACTGGTCAGTTTAACGGCCGCTGCCTACTATCCAAAAATGGCACAGGGGCTGATTTTGATTAATTTACCCGATGTTTCCATTCGTTCGGAGATGTTCCCGCCACCCCTGCAAAAAGTTGTCAGCGGGATTGAATCGATCTTTAGTGCCCCTTGGCTGTTACGGGGGTTATTCCCGATTTTACGATCGCGCTCGGTGATCCGCCGTTGGGCAAAAATTGCCTATCCGAAAGTGGCAACCTTAGATGAGGAATTAGTCGATATTTTAACCACTCCCCCTCAAGATGAATTTGCAGCAGATGCCTTTGTTGCGCTTGTGAAGTCGGCATTACATCCCCGTTTTGGCACTGCTGTCAAAGAATTGTTACCCAATTTAAAGATTCCCATCCTCTTACTGTGGGGAGAACAAGATCAGATGGTTCCGCCAAAACTAGCGCGCTCATTTGTTAATCTCAATCCTGATTTGGAATTAGTAATGCTGCCGCGAGTGGGTCATTGTCTCCATGACGAATGTCCTGACCAATTTCATGAAACCATATCACCTTGGTTAGTGGCAGTTTCCTCAGGAAGCACGGTTAAACAGCCTTGAAGAAAGACTGCTTCTTGGGTTAAATTCAGCGTTTTTAAATGGACTTGTGACCCTAAATTAAACTCAACTGGTGCAATGCTTTCTTCTGAATGAATTCCTTCTAATTTGACTGGAGAAATTAATAAATGTTGAGGACTATTGAGGGTGACTTCTGCTTGAAGTTTTATGGGAACAAAAGGAAAGAAAGATTGTTTTCCTTCGAGGATAAATTGATTGTGATCCAACGTAATTTTTTCCCAATGCAAAGCAGGAATAGCATCAGTTTTGAGCAGTAAAGACAGTAAATCTTTCACCCCGGACTGGAGAAGAGGAGAAGCCAAGGAGTGATTAAGATGAGTTTTCGTAATGCGGATATTGCCGGAAAGCGGAATCGGATTGAGCAATTGTAGGGGTTGCCCTTTGAAGACACTACTCACATTGACACAAATTTGTTCGGCAGTGAGAGAAATTTCATCGAACTGCAATCCCTGATAAATGGCAAAATCACTTTCTAAGAAAATTTGCGGAATAATTCCTCTTAATAATTGCTGATCACTACTTGTCAAGTGTAATTGCAAACCTTGCACAGTTTCTAATTGTGAATTGAGCCACACTTTTAAAGCCGGGGTCAAAATGGCGGTCAGAAAATAACTTTTTTTCCAGATCATCATTAAAGATCGAATCAACTTTGATTAGAATTAAAGTGGGTTAAGGAGTTTTCAAGTATGGAACGGGTACAAAAAATTCTCTCACAGTGGGGAATCGCTTCACGTCGCCAAGCGGAAAAAATGATGCGAGCCGGGCGCGTGCAAGTGAATGGCGAAGTAGCCGTACTCGGTCAAAAAATTGACCGGCAGCGCGATCGCGTCACTGTCGATGGCGAACCCATTACGCTTCAGGAACGCCCACAAAACCTTTATATCTTAATCAATAAACCCCTCGGTGTGGTTTCCACCTGTTGGGATCCCCAAAATCGCCGAACCGTGCTGGATTTACTCCCAAATTCATTAAATCACAGACAAGGATTACATCCAGTGGGTCGGCTGGATATTAACTCAACCGGGGCACTATTATTAACCAATGATGGAGATTTGACACTGCACCTGACCCATCCACGTTACCATTTACCCAAAACTTATGAGGTGTGGGTTGAACAGAATCCACCCGAGTCGGTGTTAGAACAATGGCGTCATGGCATCCTCCTCGATCAGAAAAAGACCTTACCTGCTGAGATTAACGTGTTAAAACAAGAACGTCAACGGACCCTCTTAGAAGTTACGCTGACCGAAGGGAGAAATCGGCAAATTCGGCGTGTTGCTGAACAGTTGGGGTTTCCGGTACTCGCTCTGCATCGTAGCGCGATCGGCGCCATCCATCTCAACAATCAAGATCAGTCTTTATCAAAATTGGGCAATTATCGTTTCTTAACAACTCAAGAAGTTGATTATCTTAAACAGCAGTCTTATCCCCATATCGCTAATTAAGATTATGTTTACTGACAAGAATCAAGGTTTACCTGCAACTTTTCAACAACAGCAAGTGGAAAAACTGAAAGAAATTGGATCACAGATCCATCAAGTCCGGATAAAACAATCTATGTCCATTGATGAAGTTGCTACTAAGACTCGCATTCAAGCACGATTGCTGGTTGCCATTGAGGAAGGGAATTTGGATGCGCTTCCAGAACCCGTTTACATACAAGGTCTGATCAAGCAATTTGCAGAAGCGCTCGGGTTAAATGGACGAGATTATGCAAGTGCTTTTCCAATTGGACAACAAACGTATACGATTAGCCCCTCTTGGCGACAACTGCCTGCTGCTCAACTGCGCCCTCTCCACTTGTACGTCATTTATATTTTATTGATTGTTGTTTCAGTCAGTGGTTTATCCTACTTGGTTGAACAACAATCAGCAGGGAATAATGCCAACCCACAATCATCTCAAGAACAAGTGAGCACAAAACCAACTGTCGAAACTCCCAATTCGCAATTAGCGATCGCGAACCCTCCCTCTGCCACGCCATCCTCTCCAGAAACTCAGACGCATCCAATTGAACTAAAAGTATCAATCAAAAAAGACGCTTGGGTGAGAGTCACCAGTGATGGCAAGACTGTGTATGAAGGGATCCTCTCTGCTGGCAATGAGAAGAGTTGGACCGCAAAACAATCCCTAACCCTTCGTACGGGCAATGCGGGAGGGGTGGTTGTTGAACCTAATCAACAATCGCCAACTGTTTTGGGCAATCTAGGAGAAGTCAAAGAAGTGGCGTATTTTCCTCAAGATTAATGAGATAAAGCAACCAGAGGAGAACCATCTGCCGATTCTAAAACAAATCCCGCATCTTCAATCATTTGCCAATCTTCTTCGGCTGCTTGTCCAGGAGTTGTCAAGTAATCAGCCACAAAAATCGAGTTAGCCGGATATAAGCCTAACGGTTGGAGAGAACGTAAGTGAACTTCTCTTCCCCCTGCAATCCGAATTTCTCGTTCCGGCAGGAGAAAACGGTATAAACATAAGACTCGCAAACAAAATTGTGGGGTTAACTTGGGTTTTTGGGTTTCTGATAAAGGAGTGCCGGGAATTGGAATCAGAAAATTAACCGGAATACTTGTGATATTTAGTTCTCTTAAAGCTAGAGCAAGATCAATAATATCCTCATTCGACTCTCCCATACCAATAATACCTCCTGAACAGGTAGTCATCCCGGCTTGATGAACGTGGTTGACTGTTGTGACGCGATCGCGAAACGTATGAGTCGAACAAATTGCCTCATGATAATTTTCTGAGGTATTCAGATTATGATTGACCCGATCCACACCCGCATCGGCTAACCGCTGCGCTTGCGTTTCATCGAGTAAGCCAACACAAGCACAAACTTTCAGATGATGTTGCGCTTTAATTGCTGTTACGGCTTCGCAAACCTTGCTGAGGAGAGACTCAGTGGGGGTGCGCCCAGAGGTCACGAGACAAAACGTTCCTGCTTTGAGTTCTGCCGCTTGTGCGGCGGCATCTAAAATTCTTTCTTTCGCTAAGAGGGGATATTTTTCAATTTCTGCGGTGGAAATTTTTGACTGAGAACAATAATGACAATCTTCTGGACATAAGCCGCTTTGGGCGTTGAGGAGAAAGTGCAGACGGACTCGGTTTTCCCAGTAGTGATAGCGTATACGATAAGCAGCAGCTAGCTGTGACAATAATTCTTCATTGGGGGCGGTTAATACCGCTTGGGCTTCTTTGCGGGTGAGGGTGTCTCCAGCGAGAACTTTCTCAGCTAAAGCATTCCAATCCATTTTGATCATGCGTTTAATTACAAGTTTTTGATCGCGCGACTTAAGATCCCATCTGCGCTAAATTCCAATCTGGGCGTAAATCCTGAGCGTGGCGCAGATAGGGGTGAACAATTTCCCAGTTGGGATTGGCGGTATTCACATGAATTAAAAAGCGAATACAACGAGATAAACTCCCTTCAACGTGCATCTGTTGCACATCGAGTAGGGCTACATTATCCCAATTTGGTCGTTCTCGTGCAATACTTGCGGGAAAAGTCGCATCTAAATCACGGGTTGTCGTAAAAACCGCACTAATGATATCACTGGGATCGAGGTGATTTCGAGCTTCTAGTTCGTCGAGCAGTTCGGTTACTGCTTCTCGAATCGCTTCTTCTGTGTTTGCAGAAGCTGTTGTTGCTCCACGAATTGCTCGCACTTTCCACTCCACCACGAAGTTTCCTCCCTTCTTTGCTTGATTGTGATGATTGAGTCTTTCTCCCCCTTATTTTAAGGGCGATAGAGCCATAATGGTTGTCCATTGGTTGCTAGTTCAAATTCTAGCCAATCTCTTGCTGTTTTCCAGGTAAGATTGGTGTCAACTTGATTGCGACCGGGTAAGAACCGTTGCAGGGGAGATTTCTTTTCTCCAATGGTGACACATTTCGTTTTTTCGGGGTCTAAACCAACCAGTTCAGCCAGCCAACGTTGGGCATCTTCCTCGCTACCGAGGCGATCAACAACCCCTAAAGCTTGGGCTTGTTCACCAGTGAAAATCCGTCCATCAGCAAAACCTTGTACCGCTTCCACACTGAGATGGCGAGCTTCCGCAACGGTTTGAACAAATTGATGGTAGCTCGTATCAATCAATGCTTGCAAAATGTGCTTTTCTTCGTCAGTGAGTTCGCGATCAAAGGACAAAATGTCTTTGTAAGGACCGGATTTAATGACTTTGAAAGAAACGCCTATTTTGTCGAGGAGTCGCTCTAAATTGTTCCCTCGCAAAATGACACCAATACTACCGGTTATCGTACCCGGATTAGCCACAATTTTTTCGGCACCCATTCCAACATAGACGCCTCCTGAGGCTGAGATATTGCCAAAACTGGCGACAATCTTAACCTTTCTTTGTAATTGTCTCAGGGCGCTATAAATTTCTTGTGAATCTCCTACTGTTCCTCCTGGAGAGTCGATGCGTAACAACAGGGCTTTCCATTTTTGTTCTTCTACTGTCTTGAGGGCTTTGAGGACTCGCTGGCGGGTTTCTGACGCGATCGCGCCGGTAATTTCAATCCGAGCAATTTTCTTTCCTCGTCGTTTCCCAATCAACCAAACCATAAATTTCTGTACGCCAATTTGAACTTTTTATTGTAACCCAACGATTCCATTCCTGATGGATTAGTGATCCCCAGGTGTTATGCAAGAATTCTTAATAAAACTATACAATAATGAAAAGCATTGTCTGAAAGCTAAATCAAATGGAAGTCAAACCCAAGCAACCGCCAAGCTCCCTATTCCCAATTGTACTCATTGCACCGTTTTTCCTCTGGGGAACCGCAATGGTGGCGATGAAGGGCGTTATTGCTGACACAACACCCTTATTTCTTGCGGGAATGCGTATCCTTCCTGCTGGCTTACTCGTTCTCCTCGCCGGGATTCTTTTTCAGCGTCCCCAACCGCGAGGATGGTTAGCCTGGGGATGGATTAGCTTGTTTGCTTTGGTTGATGGGACACTGTTTCAAGGGTTTTTAGCGGAAGGTTTAGTGCGTACCGGCGCTGGCATTGGTTCAGTGATGATCGATACCCAGCCCTTAACTGTGGCGCTACTGTCCAGTTTATTATTCGGCGATCGCGTGGGAAAAATTGGCTGGATCGGACTGTTTTTTGGCATTATCGGCGTCAGTTGCATTGGTTTACCGGATGAGTGGATTTGGCAGGGGTTACAGGGGAATTTTGCCAGTTTTGAGGTCAGCGGTTCTCGTTTGTTGGCTAGTGGCGAATGGTTAATGCTACTCGCATCACTGTCAATGGCCGTCGGAACGATTTTGATTCGCTATGTTTGTCACCACGCGGATGCGGTTATGGCAACGGGATGGCACATGATTTTAGGCGGGATTCCCCTGTTTGTGCTTTCCGGATGGCAGGAGACGCAGCAATGGCAAAATATTAGTTTTGATGGCTGGTTGGCGATTAGTTACGCCACCGTTTTTGGCAGCGCGATCGCGTATGGATTGTTTTTTTATTTAGCTTCGACTCGCAATTTAACCAGTTTTGCTGCCTTAACTTTTTTAACCCCGGTTTTTGCTTTATTATTTGGTAATTTATTACTATCGGAACAACTCAGCAGCTTACAATGGTTGGGCGTGGGTTTAACTTTGATTAGTATTTATTTAATTAATCAGCGCAATCGGTTTGCTTCGGTAACGAATGAACAAGAAGTCGAAATGAGTCAATCAGTCGTCACAGAAAGCGACGGGTGAAGCCCACTGCTTTGTCCTTAGTACAAATGATGAATCAATAGCGACCAAGGACACTCAATTTCACGAGCTTGAAGAAGAATTTCGGAAATGATTGTAGTTTTTAGAAGAGAAACGGCTTGCAAAATCAAAAGTGAATGATGGAGCGAAAAGAAGAATTTAACGAAGCCTATCAAAGAGGAAAATTAGCGTTAGAACGAGGACGCTATAAAGAAAGTATCGAGGAATTAGAACGCGCCAAAAAGCTGATTAATCCGCAGTCAAAATTAGGAGGAGAGGTGCGGATTTGGTTGGTCAGTGCCTATCAAGCTGCGGGTCAAATCGAGAGCGCGATCGCGCTTTGTCAAGATTTAGCCAAACATCCGTCTGGAGAAATTCGTAAGCAAAGTGAGCGCATTCTCTACATTTTAAAGGCACCCGCCCTCAAACGCCCTGATGAATGGTTAACGAAAATTCCAGACTTATCTCAACTCTCAGAAGACGATACTAAAACGAGTCAGTATCGACCGGCAGGTCGTGTTAAACCGCGCCGTCGGAAACTGCCAGAACCAGAACCCATTGATCCCAGTGAAATTAATCGCAAAGATAATAATTTTATTTGGGTGGCTTTAATCGGAATTATTCTCTTATTTTTGGTTTTTCGCTAATCGTTTTTCTGCCCTAACATGGGTCATGGCTTCGGCTAAATGTTTTTCTAATGTCGCTTGCGGGAGAGGCCCTTTTAAGTGCGACCAGGGCAGAATTTGCTCCGTTTCCCAGTCTTGATGAACATAGTATTCGAGAGGGGGTAATTGTCCTTTTAATTCCTTAAATGCCCGTTTATAACTCCCCACAGAATCCCCATATTCACGAGTGAGTTCTAGCAGAGGCGTTAACCGCCGATCTCCGCGAGAGATCAATGCTTGAATGACTGACCAATTATAACTTTCCGGTCGAAAATCAATCCCGCGCGATCGCAGCTTTTTCTGTAAGAAATTGAGGCGTTTTTTACTATCTTTATTCACGCCAAACCATTGGAAAGGGGTGTGGGATTTGGGAACAAAGGTGGAACAACCGAGGGTTAATTTTAAGCCCGGCGCTGCTTTTTTGATTGCTGCCATCATCTCAACCGTTGCTTCAATATCTTCTTCTTTTTCACCGGGAATACCAACCATACCATAAAGTTTCAGGGCTTTTAAGCCTCCGGCTTGGGCATTGATTGCCGCTTGAATAATCTCTTCATTATTCAGTTTTTTATTAATAATTTGGCGGACGTTTTCTGAACCACTTTCCACCGCAATGGTTAAGGATCGCGCATCGCGACTAGCTAAAATTTGCGCAAATTTTTCCGTCACAGTATTGGTTCGGACTGAGGAAACGCTTAAACAGACATCCTCATATTCGGGGCGAGATAAATAGTTTAATAAATCCTCAAATTCAGGATGCTGGGTGACAGAAGCCCCTAACAAACCTAAGCGATTCGTGACTTTTAAACCCGATTCAATGGCTGGAATCAGTGACCCTTCTAAACTCGCTTTTCGGAACGGTAATGTGAGATAACTCGCTAAACAAAACCGACACATTTCCGGACAACTCCGGACCACTTCCACCATATAAATATTTTCCCAAGCGGCATTTTCGGTAACGACAGTGGAAGCCGATAGAGTATTGCCCCGATAAGTTTGTTTTTCAACTGTGTTTGGAACACTGGTATCAATTGGGGAAATGTGGCTAATTTTTCCCTCGGGTGACTCGTAATTAACCTCATATAAACAGGGAACATAAATGCCTGGAATTTGGGCAAAAGCATTTAATTTTGTTGCGCGATCGCGCCCTCGTACTTCTTTCGCGGTTGTAATTAAATTGGGCAGTAAATCTTCTCCATCCCCCAATAAAATGAGATCAAAAAATGCTGCAAACGGTTCCGGGTTAGCGGTTAAAACGGGCCCACCGCCAAAAATAAGCGGATGTTCATCACTTCTTTGATCACTGTGTAACGGAATATCAAATGCTTCTAAAAGATTGAGAATATTAATATAATCGAGTTCCCAAGAAACAGAAAAGCCGAACAATTCCGGATCGCGGGGTAAAGATTCCTGAGTATCTGTAAAAAGACGGCTTACCGCAACATCCTCGCGCTGGGCAAAGGTTGCCCAAATCACCTGATAACCTAAACTGGTAATGCCAATGGTGTAGGTGTTGGGAAACGCATAAATGACCGGTAAAGCATCGCTTTGAGGAGAAGCAGGGTTAAATAAGAGACGCTCTTGAGAAAAGACACTCACAGTAAAATGATTTTATATAGGGTACTCCTTTCCGATCTTAATAGCAGTGACCAGTAATCATTGAATCACAAAGATCAAGGGTCAAGGGTAGTTTAAAGTCCCTTTTTTCCCTCATCGACATTCTACTTCGTCTTTACTAATTAACTATGACAGTTACTCCCATTACTTTACCTACCCAAAATGAACTTCCCTGTGATGACGGCGTTCCCATGGAAACCCAACGGCATAAAATGCAAATGGATTTGCTGATTCATAGCCTCTATCCTTGGCTGGAAAAACGAGATAACGCCTACATTGGCGGTAATATGTTTATTTATTACAGTGCAGCCCAGATCAAAAATCAAGACTTCAAAGGACCTGATTTTTTTGCGGTGTTAGATGTGCCGAAAGTGGAACGGAAAAGTTGGGTGGTTTGGGAAGAAGGGAAAGCCCCGGATGTCGTCATTGAATTACTCTCGGATAGCACAATCGATAACGATAAAACGACTAAAAAGGATGTTTATCAAGACCAGATGCGCGTGCCCGAATACTTTTGGTATGATCCGTTCAATCCAGAAGATTTTGCTGGTTTTCGCTTGCATGGAAGAAACTATGAACCGTTAACTTGGGAAGAACCCGGCTATTTCTCGGAAGGCTTACAACTCTATCTCATCCGGTGGGAGGGAGACTATGAAGGAGTGACCGCCACTTGGATCCGATGGGCGGATCCAGAGGGCAATGTGCTACCCACCCGAGGAGAAATTGCCATACAAGCCCAAGCAGAAAACATGAAGCTGGCAGCGAAACTCCGTGAGTTAGGGATTGATCCGGATACCGTTTAAACTCCAAAGTGTAAAAAACGGTCGTAGAATCTGAATCTTTAATGAGGTGTAGGGAGTCACAATAGATAATAGCGTGGGGGAGGAGTGAGGTGTGAAAAAAACTTTTGCTAAACATTGGCTGTCTAAGCAGTTGATCTCATCAATGATCGGGGGTTGTTTGTTACTGATGATGGGAAATGCGAATGCAGCGCAACAAATTAAGGTTCGCATTGGTCCCTTAGAACGTGAAATTCAGGTGCAAGATTTAGAACAGTATGCGAGAACAGGAGAGGTTCCAGATTCCTTACAATTATTAAAACCTTTACTAACAAAAGAAGTGCAACATCTGTTAACCCGTCGCTTTGAGTTCGAGGAGGGAGTCGTGGATCGGTTTATTGTTGGCACTCTGCAATCACCGCAACTCGAACCGCTGATTGAACAGTTACAAACGGCGTTACCGGAAGCTGACCTGGAAGAATTAATGGTGGGGTTATACCTAGCGTTTCGGCAAGGAAGTGGCTTAAATGTTCTTGATTTTATTACCGCTTATCCGGAAGAAACGTTAACGGTTGATGCAACGGCTGCCGTTGCGTTGGGAGTACAAGTGAACCTCTCTTATCTTCAAAGTAAATTATTGGCCCCGATTCTGGCTCAAGAACTAAAAGTGGACTCTCGTTCCTCGTTTCGTCCTGATTTTGATCCCAGTGCAGCAGGGAATTATCAGTTTCGGGAACGGAGTTTATTTTTTCGGGATCATTTGCGCGAGCGAACAATCCTCACTGATTTTTATCTTCCAGAGGTTAAAGCGGGTCCACTGGTCATTTTGTCTCACGGCTACGCAGCAAATCGCCGTTTCCTAATTTATTTAGCGCAACATTTAGCCTCTCATGGCTATACAGTGGTGGCATTGGAACATCCGGGCAGTAATATTGACTTGTTATCTGATAGTGATTTTACTCTTAACCCCGGAGCGTTATTGTCACCTGAAGAATTACTGAATCGTCCGGAAGATATTAGCTTTCTCTTGGACGAACTAGGGGAACTGAACCATTATTCTCGGATGTTAGACAATCAATTTAATATAGAAAATGTAACAGTGATTGGTCATTCTCTCGGCGGTTACACGGCCTTGGCTTTAGCTGGAGGAGAATTAGACTTAAAAGCCGTTCGTCGCTTTTGTCGTCAGGTAACCCCCTTAGGACGGTCTCCTGCCGATTGGTTACAATGTGCCGGTGCAAAGTTGCCGAATAGCACGCTGCACTTGCGAGATCAACGGGTGAAACGAGTCATCGCTCTCAACCCGATGACCAGTCACTTGTTTGGGGAAGCAGGATTAGAAAATGTAGCGATCCCCACAGTTATTTTTAGTAGTAGCGAAGATACGATTACCCCGACTCTTACTAATCAACTGAAACCTTTTACCCAACTCTCAGGAGAAAAGTATCTCCTGACTGCCATTGGTGCGACTCACATGAGTGTCACCGATATTAAGAATATTCATAGTGCGATGGGAAGAGGCACCCTGGTTCCAGAAATCATGGGAAGAGAGGCGGAACCGCTACGCGGTTGGATTCGTGGGGTAACGTTGGCGTTTTTGAAGCAGGATAGTCCGCAAGCGAGAGAGTATGAACCGTTTCTCACCCCAGAATATGCGCAATTCCTCTCGACCCCTAACTTATCGTTTCGTTTAGCCGAAACAGTTCCCCCCACCTTAACCCCCTGGTTAGAAGGCATGGCTTGGACGCGCCAACGCTTGATTGTCAGAGGGGAACAATGGCGCGATCGCCCACGCAATACACCCATCGATCTTAATTTCCCAGCGCTGAGGACGCAGCAAGCCAGTAACGAATACTACCAAGGAGAGTTAAACCAGATCTTTACGGATCTTTCTAACGGACAAGGATAACGAACGGGACAACGGCAAAAGCTGTCCCGTCAAAGTAGTAATTGACCTGGAAAGGGGAAGAGAAGATTTGATCGCTCAACCGCTACCGATCACAACTGCCTTGGCAGACGCTTAGAGAGTAAACTTAGCCAAAACTAAAGTCAGCTTCACTTAAGCTGTTTGCCTCTACTCCCAGCAAGATGGCTAAGTCTTCACCATTCAAGCTAATTAAGGTTCCCTCATCAATTGAAGTGGTAACAACATCAGCAAAACTGGCTTCTACGCCCGCAACTGCAAGTATGTCCTCCTCGGAAGTAAAGTCAGTAATGGTATTGGTTCCGTCACTGAAATCAGGACCTAGAATTTGGAAGCGATCCTCATCCGCGCCACCGGTAACAATGTTATTAGCGCCACCGCCCGGAAAGAAGAACTGATCATTGCCCTCTCCTCCGATTAAACGGTTATCACTACCGCCAAAGAAGCGGTCATCTCCACTTTCCCCGAAGATGCGATTACTAGAACCGGTACTTACATCAATCGAGTCATTGCCAGCGCCAGCGAAGAGGAGATCGCCAAGGGCATCGAAGTCATTGTTACCCGTTTCACCATCAAAGAGGTCGTTTTCACGAGTCCCAAAGATGACTTCTTGGGGTGAGGTAACTCCATTGGGTAAGTTTTCAGAATTTGCTCCCAAACGTGGATTGAGATCCAACGATTCTTCCAACTCAATGAGGGCAATTTCATTATTATCAATTTCTGGGGGACGACCGACAGAGAAGGGATAATTGTTATCGTTGGCCACTAAAATTGTGTTTTCATCAATGACTAACACATCTTCAATGGTGACAAAAGGCATAGTATAGGTGGTTTCACCATCCTGATTCAGATCGTCAGGATCAGGGATGTTGAGTAAGTCAACCACTTCCTCTTTTTCAACAAAGCCTTCTTCGTTGATGTTGGAGAAATCAACTTTAAAGACTTTCTTGAACTCTGCGTTCTCTGCTTGTCCGCCATCCCGTTCAATAACGAGGAATTCGGTTTCATTAATCGGGGTAAAATCACCGATCGCGTGATTGGCTTCTGCTTTTTCATAAAAGCCAACAATGTCTTCCTCATATTGACCACTAGTGAGGTCAAACTCGTAAATCCGCAACGCGGTATCGGGATCGCCGGTGACTGACCCTTCTAACAGGGGATAAGCTGTCGCGCGATCAGGGCTAAAGGCCATCCCTTCAAAGCCGCGCGATCGCGGTAAATTTGGCTCTTCAATCAACGGTTCGAGTACGGTGCTGCCAGTGGCAGGGAAGTCAGTAAAGAAGCCATCCACACCAATTTCAATGAGTTGTTCAAACTCTTCCCCTGGGGTTTGAGGAGTCCCATCTTCTTCTAACGTTAAGAAGCGTTCCTCGTTCCGCAGCGTGTAAGGATGAACTTGTAATCCCGCTGCTTGGGCATCATCGACAAAAGCGGTGACTTCGCCAGTGAGTTGGGTGGTAATTTCCGCTTCCCCATCCCCATCGCCATCAACAGGGGTCTCGAGGTCTTCTCGTAGCAAGAAATTATTTTTCCAAGGTCCTGCGCCTTCGGCATATTTCTCGCTGATGACCTGGAGAAATTCAGGACTATCAAGGTCGCTGTAAACGGTAGCTTCAGACAGGGGAGTTTCAGCAGCATCGAGGAAATCTTCACCGTAAATGGCGGCTAAGTCATTCCCTTGTTCCACATTAAAGCGGATATCGTAGGGAACGGAGAAACCACTATCAGGACTCGCAGAAGCGGTGGCGTTGCCATAGAGTTGAACCAGAGGCAAATCTCCCAATTCTTCTTCATTAAGAGTTTCCTGTAATTCAATGAGGTTTTGGAACTCAAAGGACTGAATGAAAATGCGACTAGGATCAGTAAAACCTGTCTCTTGTAAGGTTTGGATTAAAGGTTCTTCTAACGATAAACCCTGTTGATCAAAGAAGGTGGGATGTTTCGTTTCCGGATAAATCCCCACTTGAACCCCTGTTTCTGCTTCCACCTGTTGAACCAGTTCAATGACCTCTTGGAAGGTGGGAATTTCAAACTCGTCGTTGAAAGATTGGTCGCGAAAATCCCGAGACTGAAGGGCACGAACATTCTCTTTAATTTCTTCTAAGGTGAAGTCTTCGGCAAACCAACCGCCCACTAACTCGCCATCAAGATTTTTGACCGTGAGTCGGTCTGCAAACTGGGGTAAATCGGGAATATTGGTGGTTAAGGTGCTATCTTCTTTAACAATGGGATCGCCCTTTTCGTCGAAGCGAATTTCCCCATTTTCATCTAACTCAACTTGGGCTAAAGTTGGCTCATGACGGGCAATTAACATCCCATCACTGGTACTAACCAGGTCGGGTTCAACAAAATCTGCCCCTTGCAGAATCGCAGCACGATAGCCTTCTAAGGTATGTTCCGGGAAGTCGCCACTAGCACCCCGGTGGGCAATGACGAGAGGGGGTTCCTCAGTCAGCGTATTAAAATCAAAGTCAGGATTTTGCGGAGAACGCACTTCTTCGGCCACCATCGCATCCCGAACCGGATCCCCTGTACGCGGGAAATCTGTGAAGAAGCCATCGACACCGATATTAATCAGTTGTTCAACTTCTTCTGCTGGGGTTTGAGGAGTCCCGTCTGCTTCTAGGGTTAAGAACTGTTCTTCATCTCGTAAGGTATAAGGATGAACCTGTAACCCTGCCTCATGGGCATCATCGACAAAAGGGGTGACTTCACCGGTGAGTTGAGTATCGATTTCGGCTTCCCCATCGCCATCCCCATCAACAGGCGTTTCGAGGTCTTCCCGCAGCAAGATGTTATTTTTCCAAGGACCGGCGCCTTCAGCATATTTTTCGCTGATGACCTGGAGAAATTCGGCACTATCGAGGTCACTGTAAACGGTATTTTCAGACAGGGGAGTTTCAGCAGCATCGAGGAAATCTTCACCGTAAATGGCGGCTAAGTCATTCCCTTGTTCCACATTAAAGCGGATATCGTAGGGAACGGAGAAACCACTATCGGGACTCGCAGAAGCGGTGGCGTTGCCATAGAGTTGAACCAACGGCAAATCGCCTAATCCTGCTGCATCAAGCTGTCCTTGCAGTTCGATCAGGTTTTGGAACTCAAAAGACTGAATAAAAATGCGATTCGGATCAGTGAAGCCTGTCTCTTGTAAGGTTTCAATTAACGGTTCTTCTAACGATAAACCCTGTTCATCGAAGAAGGTAGGATGTTTCGTTTCGGGATAAATGCCAATTTCTTGTCCGGTATCCGCCTCAACCTGTTGAACCAGTTCAATGACTTCTTGAAAGGTGGGAATTTCAAATAAGCCATCAAAAGACGGGTCACGGAAGTCCCGAGATTGAACTGCGCGAACATTCTCTTTAATTTCTTCTAAGGTGAAGTCTTCGGCGAACCAACCCCCGACTAATTCACCATCAAGATTTTTGACGGTCAGTCGGTCGGCAAACTGGGGTAAATCCGGAATATTGGTGGTTAAGGTGCTATTTTCTTTAACAATGGGATTGCCATTCTCGTCGAAGAGAATTTCCCCATTTTCATCCAGTTCTACTTGAGCTAAGGTTGGTTCGTGACGGGCAATTAATACGCCGTCGCTGGTGATGGCAAGGTCAGGTTCAACAAAGTCTGCCCCTTGCGCGATCGCGGCGTTGTAAGCCTCCAAGGTATGTTCCGGGAAGTCGCCACTGGCGCCCCGATGAGCGATAACAATTGGATCTTGCTCGTTTAAGGTATTGAGTTCATTGGTATTAGGTGTTGGAATCGGGGATTCTAACAGTTCTCCTGCAGCGTTGAAATGGAGTAAGAAGGGACCAAACTCATCTCCCACCCAGATCTCGCCATTGGCATCAATGACAAAAGATTCGATATCAAAATCAGCCCCAGTGAGCAGTCGTTCCGATGTATCTTCATTAACAATGGGATAGGGAATCTGATTATTCGGATCAGACAGTTGTATAAAATCTTCCACAACAACTGTGCCATCGCCATTTTCTGTTCCCGTGAAGTTGGGATCCAATTCATAGATGCGTAACAGATAGTCACTGCTATTGTCTTGTGAGCCAAACCCATTATCGGAAAGAAACCAAAACTTTCCTTCTCCCTCTGGAGCAAATTGCACGCCACTAAAGCCTTGTACCGGTTGACCGGCAAAGGGACCGGTTCGTCCGTTAGCAGCAATCCCCTCTCCGGCTGGGGGACCTTCAGCAAATGTATCGGCGGGTAAAACAGCAAATCCTTTTAACATGATGAGAACCTCTACCATCAATACTTTCAACTACGTAGACGTTCTCATGGCAACGTTAATTTTGTTTTAGCAAAGCGTTAAAGATCGACAGTCTTAAAATTATGAAAAGTTTAATAAGGGGATGAAATGCTTCTAACTCAGGGTTCGCTCATTTTGCAACAAGGTGATCAGATTAGATTAAAGTCAGGGAATGAACCAACCTGTCACCGTAACCACTAAACGAGTGGATGATATTCCACTACTTTTCGCACAACTTAAATGACCATTCTCCCTTCACCTTTCACCTCCGTTACCAAACCGATCAATTATTACTAATTTTAGTCATTTTATTATATGACTAAAATCATTAAATAAGTGGTAGAATATCTATGATGACATTAACCACCAATTTTAGTGATGAATATTGCTTTAGGACAGTTAATCCATAGTCGGGTACCGACGCCGATTGATCAACAGAATGTAATTCGCATGAATCGTGACACGCTTGATTCAAGAGCAGTACTGGATCTCAGTCAACCAGCCACCATCACGATGCCTGAAACGAACGGACGCTACATGAGTTTGCAAATCGTCAGCCCCAATGAAGAGGCGAGGATTGTCACGACTCCCGGTGAGTATCGTATCAGCGAAGAGGAAGTGGGAACACGGTACGCATACATCATTATCCGCACCTTCGTTGATGCCTCTAACCCAGCGGATATCGAGGCGGTGAATGCGCTTCAGGATCAAATTGGAGTGGAGGGTGGAGAGGGAACGCTCGATATAAGGAACTGGAACCGCGAGCAAGGGCAGACCCTTGCCGATGTGCTCCTCCTCCTCGCCAGCACCTTGACAGATACCTCGAATTTTGTCGGTGAACCGGAAGAGATCGCTCCGCTCTATCAACTGCTCGAAATGGCTTTTGGCTGGGGGAGTCTCCCTGAGGAGCATTTAGTTGCGATTCCTGTCACTCCCGAGAATAACGACGGCAATACGCCTCATTCTCTAACCGTAAGCAATGTGCCGGTGGATGCCTTCTGGTCAATCAGCTTGTATAATGCTGAAGGCTTGTTTGAGCAGAACGACCGGGAGCGGTACACAGTAAACAGCTACACAGCTGAGCGCAATGCCGATGACAGCTATACTGTAAACTTTGGCCGTTGCGAAGACAGTCGTGTCAATTGCCTGCCCATCATGGAAGGTTGGAATTACGTCGTGCGCTTATACGAGCCGCGGCAAGAAATCTTAAATAGGATTTGGACCTTTCCGCTACCCGAACCAAGCCAATAACTGTAGTAGTCCGTCGCTCTGATCTTAATGAACCGAATCGAGAACTCGACTGTGGTCGTTTAACTTAAGCTTTCCCGCCTTCTCCCATCTTCACCGCAAAAGTAGCATTTCTTAAAGGAGAAGAATTGAGCGAGGGCTTACGTTTCAGAAAATATCTCATAAGTTTGCCAACTTGGCAACAGAGCCGTTGGAAGTTCTCCTATTGTTTAGTTGTGTAGAAATACAACCTAGGAGAAATCAAATGGGTGATATCAATTTTAATATTGCTAAGGATGTCAATCTGAATAAACAAGTTCAGATGGACATTAACAAAAATGTTGATGTCAACGTTAATAACCCCGACCAGTTGGCAACAGCAGAAGCGGATGCGGAAGCCTTTGGTCCGAATGCTTTGGCTGAAGTGGATGCTTATACTTTAGTGACTCCACCAACTGAGATGCCGGGAGAAGTATTTGAGGATAGCGGCGCGATCGATGTTGTAGGTAATACAACTGACTTTGGATTAGAGGGCTCAGTAGAAATTGTGGGGGGTGATGGTGACTTACCAGAAGATATCACTGTTAACCTTAGCAACTCTGACGGAGAGTTGCCAGATGCAGATGATATTAATGCTGGCGGTTCGTTAGCCTCCTTGGATGGAAGCGCTACTACCGATACTCCGATATCAGTACCGGATGCTCCTCTCTCATTCGATAATGACCTGAACCTTAGCTTTGTTCAAGAGATTGCAGTTGGGAATCCAGCAACGGCAGAGGCTGAATATAGTATTGATAATGATGTTGTAGTTAGTTTCGGAAATCAAGATCTTGACCTCAATGGTGACGGAAACTCAGTTGATGATGAACTAACACTGACAATTCCTGCCGGGTCCACCTTCTTCGTAGAGGAACTGGCTAACGGGGAAATAGAGCTTGAATTTGCTTCAGCACCTGAAGGTGACCCAATTCTGTGGTCTCATGATGATCTAGAAGGAGATCTAGCTCCAGATAGTCCTATAGATACTCCTTTTGAAGTGACTGCTTTCGTTCAGGATGCTCAAGATGCGGGGCTAGAAGACATCGAAGCTGATTGGGCTTTTCAAGCCGGTATCTTTGATCGAATTGAAGGCATCCCAGGTGAAGGAGGAACAGCATTTGCTTATGCTGAATCGACTTCTGCGCTTGACCTGAATCCTAACGCTGGCGGTGACTTAGTAGCCTAAGCGCGGTAGGGGCGACTTTTCGTCAAATCAACTCGTCAATTACCAGCCACGAAAACCCTGAACTACATAGCTGCTGCACTCAACCCCTTTGCCTTCAACCAGGAGGATCTTTAACCCAAAGTATCCCTCTCTTAAGCTGTCAACTAATGCAGATCTTTAACCAGGAGGATCTGCTTAGTCTTCAACCAGGAGAAACTTTAACCAGGAGGAACTTTCCTGGTTGAAAAGGGGTGAGCACAATTCTTGCAACCTAGGAGAAGTTACTTACGTGAGTATAAAATATTTGCCCTGTTTTGGCAAGACTTTTTCTAGGATTTTTTCTAGAGCTGAATCAATCCCTTCAGCTTGCCATACTTCTCGTTGAGTTATCAATCACACACACTGATCGCTCAGGTTGGTTCAAGGGAAAGGGGAAAAGGGTTTCTTTTTCCAAGCCGATCATTAAAAGAAATTTGGTTCCGAATCAGAACACTAGCGGCTCCTTCAGATAACGATTTTCTCGGAAAAGTTTTGGAGAGACTTGAGCCTTTTTTTTCTCACTGAATGTAATAAAAACCAAGAATTAGCGGCTTATCCAACCTGAACAGCGCTAGATAAGAGTTATGAATAACGAAAACGTTTCAGAATCTAATCTTAAATCCCTGATCCAACTTGCCTTGAAAAAACACAAATTAGGGGAATTGGAGGAAGCTGAATCACTATACCAACAACTCTTACAAGTTCAATCCCAATCTTTAGGCGAACAAGAATATCAACTGATTGTACTTGGCAATTTGGGCAATATCTTTGAACAACAGGGCAAATTAGAGGCAGCAGCAGAGCACTACCAACAAACATTACAGCTTAAGCCCGATTATGCCGAAATTCATTACAATTTAGGCAATGTTCTCCGGCGACAAGGCAAGTTTGATGCTGCCATCAACTCTTATCAGCAAGCTTTAAAATTCAAGCCGGATCATGCGATGAGTCATCACAATTTAGGCAATCTTCTCCTGTCTCAGGGTCAGTTAGATGCTGCCATAGAGTCTTATCAGCAAGCCTTAAAATTCAAGCCGGATCATGCGATGAGTCATCACAATTTAGGCAATCTTCTCCTGTTTCAGGGTCAGTTCGATGCCGCAAGAGATTCCTATCAGCAAGCTTTAAAATTTAAGCCGGATTATGCTGGCGCTTATTACAATTTAGGTCGAATTTTCCAGCGCAAAGGCGAGTTACACGCCGCGAGAGACGCTTATCAGCAAGCCTTGAAAATTAAACCGGATTATGCTGAGGCGCATTATAATTTAGGCAGACTTTTTCAGGAACAAGGTCAGTTACACGCCGCGAGAGAAGCTTATCAGCAAGCTTTGAAAATTAAACCGGATCATGCCGAAGCTCATCACAGTTTAGGTTGTGTCTTTGAGTCGCAAGAGCAACTAGACGCTGCCGAAAAATCCTATCAGCAAGCCCTAAAATTTTTGCCCGACTCGGCTCGTAAGAATACTTATTTTAACTTGGGCAATATCTATTCCAACCAGGGTAAATTAGACGCAGCCATAGAAACGTACCAACAGGCTTTAAAAATTAATCCTGATTATTCTCTGGCTAAATTAGGGATTCTCATCAATCAATTGCCGATTATCTATTCCAGTTGTGAAGAAATCAAACAGAGACGAAATGACTATCGGCAACACCTCAATGAATTAGCCCAACACTATCAAAACGCCGATGCTCAACAACTCAAAGCAGCCGTCGAATTGGTCGGAGCGTTACAGCCGTTTTATTTGGCGTATCAAGGTTTAAATGATCGCGCATTACAGCAAACCTATGGGGAAATGCTGGTTCGGATTATGTCCAGTCAATATCCCCAATGGAGTCAAGCGCTTCCGCTGCCCAAATTACAAGCTAACGAGAAAATTCGCGTCGGGTTTGTTTCTCGATTTTTCTACACTCATTCCGTTTGGAAGATTGTCATGAAGGGTTGGGTCGAAAACCTCAATCGGAGTGAGTTTGAATTATTTGGGTATCACACTGGCTTTGAGCGCGATCGGCAGACTGCCAAAACTGCAAAAGCATTTGACAAATTTACTCAAGGTTCGCGTTCGCTAGAACAGTGGTGTAACTTAATTCAACAAGATCAATTACACGTCTTGATTTTTCCTGAATTTGGCATGGACCCAACGGCACTGAAGCTGGGTTGTTTAAGACTGGCGCCGATTCAAATGACCTCTTGGGGACACCCAAATACCAGCGGCTTGCCCACCATTGACTATTACTTGAGCAGCGATTTGATGGAACCGGAAAACGCTCAAGAACACTACACCGAACAATTAGTCAGATTGCCCAATCTCTCGATTTCTTACACCCCGTTAGCCCTGGAAACGAAAGCGGTTAGCAAAAAAGACTTGGGCTTGGCTGAAGATGAAATCATGTTCTGGTGTTGTCAATCTCTATTTAAGTATTTACCCGAACATGACGATGTCTTTCCCCGAATTGCCAGGGAGTTAGCCCAGGCGAAGTTTGTCTTTATCAAACATCAGAGTGAATATATCACTGAAGTCTTTTGCCAACGTTTAAGAGCTGCCTTTAAGCAATTCGGGCTGCATGATCGAGACTACTGCATTTTTCTGCCCCGCATGGATACCCAAACTTTTAGCGGCACAGCAGCCATCGCAGATGTTTGTCTCGATAGCCTCGGTTGGTCAGGAGGCAACACTACCTTAGAAACCATTGCTCATCATGTTCCTGTTGTTACGCTACCGGGAGAGTTAATGCGGGGACGGCATTCGATGGCAATTCTCAAAATGATGGGCATCGAAGAAACCATCGCTTCGAGTAAAGAAGAATATGTGCAAATGGCTGTTCGCTTAGGTCAAGATCTTCAATCTCGCCAGTCGATTTCCCAGCTCATCGCTCAGAACAAGCATTACCTCTATGGCGACCTCAAACCCGTCAGAGCCTTAGAGGACTTTTTACGCCATGTTGTTGGGAAGCCGAGAAGATCCCTAACCACTCCGGTAGCCGAACCCTTGCGCCGGGCGCTCCAAGCCCATCGGGACCAGCATTTCGAGTCAGCCGAGGCGGCGTATCGGCAAGTTTTATCGATTCAGCCCCACCATCCCGAGGCGTTATACGGCTTAGGTCTCATTGCCCAGCAAAGCCAAAGATTTTTAGAGGCTGAAAACTTATTCACTCAAGCGACCCAAGTGCAGCCCGATGCGGTCAAAGCTTGGTTTGCTTTGGGCAATCTGCGTCAAACGCAGGGAC
>JAAANX010000091.1 GCA_009909085.1 Cyanobacteria bacterium GSL.Bin1
ATCGTTTGATGGCTCTCAAGCCTCATAAATCCCTAGATTTTCACAGAGGTCTCAAGGCTGTATCTACCCTCCAGTCTGCCTTATAGCTTTGTTGTCATCCCTTAAGATTTGTAGCAAATTTTTCCATATTTCATATTACCAACGATGACGGCTTTGATGCCGAAGGGATTGAAGTTCTTCTCACAGCTCTTACCGAAGCAGGTCATCAAGTGACCTTAGTCGCACCGCAAGAACAACAAAGCGGTCAAGGAACGCGCCTCGATGTGGATAAATTCCTGCAACCCCTGACCATTCAAGAGTTGGGTCCCAATCAATTTTCAGTAGATGCCAGACCGAGAACGGTAACTTGGACCGGGTTAGATGCCCTTTTAGAAGAAACTCCCCCCGATTTAATCCTGTCAGGCATTAACGAAGGGGAAAATATTGGCTCCGGCGGTGCCGTTTCTTCGGGAACAGTTAGCGCAGCAGTTACAGGGTTATTGCGAAGTGTTCCCGCGATCGCGCTCAGTGCTGGAATTGATATTGAAGATGAATCCGGTTCCAGCACCAGCATTGCTTACGAAGTGGGTGCGGATTTAATTGTAGAAACCATTGCCCAACTCCAAGCGACTCAAGGGGAAGACCCCGCTATCCTCCCCACTGGTCTTGGCTTAAGCATCAATATTCCCGTGCGCTTTCCAGAAGGCGTGGCGGAAGTTAAGGGCATTGCCTTTACCAATGTCGATGAGATTGAACCCTTCATTATCGATGTGGGAGAATTGCCTCCTGAGTTTGGCGGTGGAACCGGTTTGCGCTTTTCCCCTAACCAATTGCCCCCTGATGCAACCGTTGACGCAACTTCTGAAGGCGGTCAATTCCTCTCTGGATTTACCACCGTCACTCCCATTGACGGGGATTGGAATGCCCCTGCCGAAAAGGCGGAAGCGATTGTAGAACGGTTGCAAGCCTTACCGGAGCTTGTAGGAGACAGTGAGTTAATTTTTGGCAGTTTAACTGTAGATGTCTTAGATGCGGAAATTCCCTCATCAATTGCTCCGGAGTTCGATGGAACCAATGATCTGATTTTTACTGGCGCTAATGCTGATTTAGTTGACCTCAGCGTTACCGGGAGTGCTAACCGCATATACCTCGGTGCTAGTGACGATGAAATCTTAGTTGGACAGGGTGATCGCGTTTTTGCCGGGGAGGGCAATGATATCCTTGATGCCTCCCTTAGCAACGGCAATAGTCGGATTTATGGTGGCGACGGAGATGATACCCTATTTGCAGGTAACGATAACCGTTTAATTGGCGGGGCTGGCAATGACCGCTTCTTTATGGTTGCAGGAGGCAATAACACTCTGAGTGGGGGATTAGGGGCAGATCAGTTCTGGATTGCCAACGCCGGGTTTCCTGTCAGTGGCAGTATCATCACCGACTTCAACTTAAGCGAAGATGTGATTGGAATTGCAGGCATCGATTCTGTTACCAGCTTTGCCGATGAAGACTTAAGTCTTGTTGCCAGCAGTTCAGATACCATAATCAGCATTGCTGGCAATGAATTGGCGCGTCTAATCGGAATTGATTCAAGTGACTTGACGGAACCCCAGTTTGTGATTGAAGTATCTTAAATCTATATTGAAACATCTCATTCTGATTGCAATTGCTCTGCTTCTCACGGCCTGCGGGGAAAATCCGATGACCTCGTCCGATACCACCTTGCAGCATCCCCATAGCGATATCCATTTTGAAGCCCTTCAGAGCTGGCAACGCCACCCAACTCCCGTCTTAAGAGATCCATGGCTCAGTTATGAGGTTGCTGCCGACCCCCATGTCTTCCGCGACGCAGAAGGTATGCTGCGGATGGTTTACACCGGTCCGAACCCAGCCAATGACTACGCTACGATTAAGCTTGCCACAGCAAAGAGCTACACCGAGTGGACTGCCGGTTCTGTTCTTCTTGAGGGGAGTAATTCCGAGGGTCTTGACCTCAATAAGGAAACCTCCTTTTACCGACTCGCCAATTCCGGTAAACACCAGATTTATTACATTGGCTATGAGGATAACGAGGTGTATCAGTCACAAATCTTCCTTGCAGAAGCTGATACGCTCACGGGACCCTATAGGCTTCCCACTGCCCCCATCATTGCCACCGGAATGCAAGGCGGTCATGAAGTCGTGACTATGACATCCCCCTCCATCGTCGAAGATGAAGGGAGACTCTACATGGTGTACTGTGCCTGGAAGGCTTTCCCCGAACCAACCATAGTCTGGGTTCATGGTGCCATCTCTGATGATGAGGGTCAGAGTTGGGATGTTGTTGGGGAAGTGCCAGTTCCTTCCTGTATGGAAGGCTCACTTACGGCTGGTCCTGATGGTCGTTTCTACGCTGTTGCTCAGGGGAAGGGTGGGTTCGTGATCGGTCGCAGCGAGACTCCATTTGGTCCTTACGAAATGCTTCCGGAGCCAGTTATGACTTGTGCTGGCGCACCTTGGGAGGTGGACGAGATGAACACGCCCCAACTCTTGTTTGAAGTCAACACCGCTTATCTTTATTACACTGGTGCAGATTATGCAAAAGGCTGGTGGACGATGTTGGCAACGACAGATTGGTTCCGCTAATGCGGCTTGGGATCATTGTTAAGTTAAAATCATCTCTATTGTTTCTTCTCATCCCAACCGTCAGCAGGTAAAGAGCAAGGATGATTTTTCATATCACCAAACGCATCGAATGGGAAGAAGCGGTACGTGCTGGAGAGTATCGGGCTGCGTCTCTCAGCGACCAAGGCTTTATCCATTGCTCAACACCAGAGCAGGTGGTTCGAGTTGCGAATGTTTTGTTTGCAGGTCAGTGTGGGCTTGTTCTCCTCTGCATTGATGTCGAGAAACTTGAGGCAAAGGTTGAGTACGAAAATTGTGAGGGAGGAATCGATCTCTTTCCTCACGTTTACGGTAGTATCAACATGGAGGCGGTGGTTGATGTGGTCGATTTCAATCCTGATCAAGATGGTCGCTTTCAGCTTCCCAGTGAGATTGAAAAAAAACTAAGCTAAAAGGTAAAAAAATGGTAGAAGTGCGCGATCGATTGTCAATTAAGCAAAAGTTACTGGCAGACATTGAACAACTTAGAAACGAACAACCGACTTTGATCAATGCCCCGATTACGGATTTAGAGATTCAGCCCCAATCCGTTTCCGCGATCGCAGCAATCACAAAAGAATTAGAAACTTTAAATCCTTTCCCACAACCTCTGTTGTCTGCTAAAAATTTACTCAATGGGGCTTGGTTATTACAGTATTCAACCGCCAGAGAAATTCGCTCTCTCAAACGCTTGCCTTTGGGATTCCAAGTGGGTCAAATCTATCAAACCATCGACGTGAACGAGGCAACTTTTGAAAATCGAGCTTGGGTGCAACATCGTTTGGGTGGGCTATCAGGTTATGTGAGAGTAACCGCCACATTTGAACCGGCTAAAGACGCAGAAGAGCAACTTTCCGACCAACGAATCAATGTTGATTTTCAACAACGTTTTCTGGGAATTCAGCGAATTTTAGGGATACAGACCAATTGGCTTGATCCGATGAGAGTGGTAGAAGCTAAAAATCCTGTTGGTCGAATTCCCAGCCTCAAGATTACTTATATTGATGAAACGATGAGAATTGGTCGGGGTGGCGATGAGAGTTTATTTATTCTCACCCGAGAGTAAAGGAACTCTTGAAAGCATTTTCTGTCGGTTCTTGATCTCATTTCAATCCGTTACAATACTTGAAAACAATTGAGACTTGAATGTGTTACCGGTTGAGATTCCTTTAAATATCAGATTGTTGTATTTCCTGTTCTTCCTACACTGTCTTATGGGTAGTATTGGCACTCTCGTTGCCGCCAACAAGGGTTACAACCGTCTCATTTGGTTACTTCTAGGCTTGTTAGGAGGAACCTTGACCTTAGTTATGACTCTAACTCTTGATAAGAAGCCAAAAAACTGAACCAGAACCCCACCTCAATTAACTCCAATGTTTGGTCTGGTTTGTCTTTTAAAAATGTGCGCCATTGGCGCACACTTGGAGTTGATGAATAATCTTTTGACCACGCTTGGGAGAGTCAACTCTCGCGTTTGCGCGATCAGTCTAAATTGTTGCTTTTGAGCCAATTCTTTCAGTCCTCACTTTGATTGGTTAAGTGATCGAGTTTGTCCAATATTTTCAGTCCCTGTTCGGGATTACCTCTGGCTGCCATTGCTTGAAAGCGGGTGTGAGCATCAAATTCAGTGAGCGCGATCGTGGAAAGTTCTTCCATCAGTTTATTAACACTAATTCCTCGACTTTTTGCTAAGGCTTTGAGACGTTCATGCTTGTCATCCGAGATGCGAATGGTGAGAGTTGCCATGTTAACTTACCTCCTGATTATCTCTTCTGGCTTGAGAATGGATAAATTGGGAAAAAGCACTTCAGTTCTTTGAAAATCCCTAATATTGTTACTAACAATCGCGATCGCGTTACCAGCCACCGCAAGCTCAATTAAATGATTGTCGGCTTCATCGCTTAGATTTGGTCGCCACAAATAGTAAATATTGATCCACTGACAAACACTGAGGAAGGCTTCTAGCAAGGCTTTGATCTCAGACTCGGAAAGCGGACAGTTGGCTTGAATTTCTTCTCGTTCAATCACCGATTCATACTCCAAGAATAGAGCATTGCCCATTAGTGGCTGATATGCCTCTTGTAAAGAGCGTCGGATCACTTCTCGGCTTGGTCCCGTTGGTCCGAGCAAAGCACTGACAAAAATGCTGGTATCAACTACAAGCCTTTCCTTCATGGGTTAATGGTAGCATATATGCTATCAACAAAAACAGCTAGAATGACATTTCCGCGATTCTCCGCTCACGAGACGCTACGCGGAGCGCGATCGCGCCTCGACCAACTATTTCAAGTCTTAATCAATTCAAACTGTTTTTTCCAACTTAAATTAATTGATCCAGTCGAATACTCGAATTACACTCAGAGTGAGTGCATTTTAAAAAGACCTTACCTGTCTTGCTATTGTGTACACCACGTAACGCTGACCCACACTCTTGACAAGTAGATCCCATAAACTGAGCAAAGCGAGTTGCATCTTGAGGTTTCATTTTCCGACCTTGTTCAGGATGTCGAGGGCAACTGAGACTGAAAGTTCTGTATCGATTCGGTTGTGGCCATAGAGGAGCAGAACACAGTTCACATGAACCAAAAGGAGCTTTCTTTTCAGTAAGACTTTGAGCAACGCTACTCCCCAAATCAGAAGGAACAAGTTCATAAAAGCTATAAAGAAGTTTGACCGCTTCTGTTAAAGCAACTCTGAAAATTGGAGCATTTGTTTGAGGACTGGTGTAAATCCAGAGAATGTGTTGATCAATACCTGTAGTGCACTGAAATTATAATCACTCCGACCCGAAAATATCGGCGTTTTGAGACCACATTATGGCTCTTGCTCACTTTTGGTGATGAATCAAGATGGGATGGTGAAGTTGAACTCGGAATTCGGAAAGAATCAGATGACGCGCATGTCAATGAGGATGGTTGAAGCCCAAATTTCTCTTGCATCAAGCTTGTTGAGCGAACCTTGGCCGACCTTCCTTGGGGAGAATATCGGGTAAACTGGCAGCTACAGGTCCGAAAGTTTTTCTGTACTAACCCGGCGTGTCAGCGGCAGATCTTTACCGAAAGGCTAGCCGATGTCGTCGCCCCTTGGGCGAGAAAAACCTCTCGGTTAGCCCAACGACAAACCTTGATCGCACTGGCCTTAGGAGGAGTCGCTGGAGCTCGATTAAGTCAAGCACTGGGTTACACCACCAGTCGCTCCACCTTGCTACGATTATTGATGAAGATGCCCTGGCCGCCGGCGAAAAACCCGACCGTAGTTGGAGTTGATGATTGGGCCGATCGAAAAGGTCACAATTACGGCACTATCCTGGTTGATTTAGAAACTCATCAACCCATAGCTTTACTACCTGATCGAGAAGCAGAGACCTTAACTAAATGGTTAAAGGCACACCCAGGAGTAAAAGTGATTTCCCGAGACCGGGCCCAAGCCTATGCAAAAGGAGCCCGCTTGGGGGCACCTCAAGCCATTCAAGTGGCTGACCGTTTTCATCTGCTCAAAAACTTAGCGGAAGCTCTCGAACAAGTCTTCAATGAGCATAGGCAAGAACTAAAAGCTGTGGAAAAATCTCTAAGCTCTTCACCAGTGATCTGTGGGCCTGGCTCAAAAGCGGTGAGGGTGCCTCTACCCCCCTCACCCCCCGAGGCGGTTACTTTAGCACAACAACGTCGTCGCCGAAAGCTGGCTATCTATAAGCAAGTCAAAAAATTGAGACAGCAAGGAAACTCACCAAAGGCGATTGCTGCTAAGTTAGGGATTGGCAAAACGACAGTGTTTCGAGATTTAGGGTCTTCTCAATTTCCTGAAAGAAAAGGACGTAGTGACCGTGGACGTAGTCTGGTAGAACCTGATCAAGACTACCTACTCAAACGTTGGAATCGCGGCTGTCATGAAGGAAAGCACTTATTTCAGGAGTTGCAAGCTCAAGGTTTTCGCGGTAGCTATGCGACTGTGGCCCGCTATACTAAACGTCTGCGACAAGCTCTGGGAATTCAACCGCGAGAGAAATCTCCAAGTTGTCAACTCAAGATTATTGTAGACAATCAAAAACTGCCCCTGACGGTTCATCGTGCCACTGGGTTGGTTCTGCGACGGGAGGAAAATCGAGATGATGAAGATGAACGGCTGATTCAACAACTCATCGCTCAGCATCCGGCTTTGGCAAAAGCGATTGAACTCAGCCAAGATTTGGCCGGGCTGATCCGAAAGCGCATCCCCGAACAATTTGATGAATGGCTAAGAAGGGCTCGATCGAGTCAAATCTCTTCCTTAGTTGCTTTTGCACAAGGACTGTTACAGGACTATGATGCCGTCAAAGCTGGGATGACTCTTGAATGGAGTAATGGTCCCGTAGAAGGACAGATTAACCGTTTGAAGATGTTGAAACGTCAGATGTCTGGTCGCGCTAGTCTGGAATTATTGAGTCGAAGATTTTTAGGGGCTGTATAACTTGGCAAGGTTAAATTAACTTCCATCATCTGAGGCGATCGCGCCAATTTTTAGTCTTAAAACCCATGCCGGACAAGGCTTTCGAGCGAGATTGCCCCCCATGACCCTCTCATTAGTAAGTGATCAACTTCCAGTGTTCTCTGGTCTTGTTTCCGAATTCCGAATTCAACTTCACCATCCCATCTTGATTCATCACCAAAAGTGAGCAAGAGCGATTAAAATTGCAAACTGCTTCAATCCGCGATGGGGGCGTAGCCTTCAGCCGTGTAACCCAAACTATTACAAAACAGATTAACCCGATCCTGTTTCTGCTGGAAGTTTATATCCTCCTGAGCTTGTGTGGTTGGCTGAGTGTTTATAACATACTTGGCGCGATCGCGATTGAGGTAATTGGATTAAGCTTAACCTTCCGCCCCAGATCAAACCAAACTTAGAGTTGCTGTTGAACGAGACGAGCGCAGTTTTGGAAAGCAAGCACTTCCGTTTCATTCAGTTGAGTTTTAAGACGGCGATGGATTCCCTGCCGACCGACGACGCAAGGAACACTCAGACAGCAATGGTAGACATCACAGTAACCCTCAATTAAAACACTCACGGGTAGAGTGTACCGTAGGTCTTCGACAATGCTGCGAACAATTAGTTCGACTGCCATGGATACGGAGTAATTGGTGTAGCCTTTAGCTTGGAAAATTCTCCAAGCTGAGCGCTTCGCCTCTTCCACCATCTGCTGGCGCGAAGGAGTGGCATCAACGAATTCTCCCCCACATGTAGCCGCACTGAGTGCTGCAAATTGGCTGTCTCCGTGTTCACCCAAAATATAGGCATTGATGTCAGTCGGATGAATGCCCAGTTGGGTGGCTAAAATATTGCGGAATCGTGCCGAGTCGATCAAAGTTCCAGTGCCAATTACTCTTTGCCAGTTGACCAACTCAGAAGATTGGCTAGCAATTTGCAAAATCTGGTAGGTCAAAGCATCTACCGGGTTACTAACATTAATGAAGATGGCTCTGGGACTACCTTGAACGAGAGGAGGAATCAGGTTCAGCATGATCTCAGTGTTACTCAAAAGGAGTTCACCACGGCTTTTCATCTGTTTGGGCATCGGGGCACTGGCTGCAATGATAATAATATCTGAGCCGGCCGTATCTTCTAAATCTCCATCCTGAACTAGAAGTCGGTGTGGGGCAAAAGCGACAGCCTGCTGAATGTCGGTCGCCTCAGCATAAGCAATTTCACGAGTCCGATTGTAGAGGATTAGTTCTGAGGCTAAGCCTTCTTTGGCCAGGACAAAGCTAACAGTTGAACCCACTTTTCCAATCCCAATTACCGAAATTTTCATCAGCTGCTCTGGCCATCACATCAAGAGCAAGTGTTCCTCAGAGTCTTTTCTAGGTTACTGATACACCACTCAATTCAGCTCTTTCACTGCGATAATTTTAGCTTACTTGTTTGAATTTCTAAATTAAGCTAATTGGGGAAATTGCACTCGCCCTAACGAGACTTAGACAAAAAAATAACAAGAAAACAGCCTCAAACTCAGTCCTGGCAATCAATTTACACCAAAACCCTAAAAATCGCTGAAACCCAGCTAGATCCAGAAAACTACTCAATCGAAGTTAAACAACCACTGTGTAAAGGTTTGAGGCTGTTTTTGACTCACAATTGTTTAAGTCTCACTAATTAAGCTGGGCGATAGCCGAGCGGGACTGCTTAGCGATTCAGCTTGTAGAAGGTTGCGTAATTCATTCAAGCAAGACAGTGAGGAACGAACCACCGCACTAATCACACGGAACTCCTTGCCAACGCTAGTTAACTTTGATTGAACTAACGACTGAGGATAATTTTCAAATAATCTCTCAGTCTTAAAATTGATTGCTTATTGGTTTCAAGAATTTTGAGTCGTGCTTCATCCTTTGAGAGATACTGAATTGCAAGGATTCCCACTTCTCCAATGAGGATTTCATAGCTACAGCATACGCCAATTTTGATTAAATGTTCTCTGCATTTTTGCTTGAGCGGAGAACTAATCTTATCGGTCTTCACTTCCCCAGTATAAATGTCAGCGAAAATGGTTTTGTCTTTTGCTGATTCTAACAGTTCAATTTCATCTGCTAGCTTTTTTTTTGGAATGTCTTGAATTTGTTTTAAGATTGATTCCACTCCAATATTGGTGATTTCATTGGAAGCTGAGAAGGCTTCAAAGTTAGAAAAGTCTTGGTCATGGAATTGTCCTAAAATTACTCGGTCTGAGGCAGATAAAGCCCGAATTTGAGTTAAGATGCTGTCAATTTTTTTGTTTAAAAGTTTAGAGTATTGCTTTTGTTGGTGTGATAACAGCTTGGCATAGTGAAATAGCTTTTCTCTTGATCGCGCGATCGCGACAAAGACTGCTAAGAATAAAATCAATATATCAACAATGGTGCTGATAAATTGTGTTTCATTAAAAAAGTCTGGAACTAACTCACGATCAGGCTTTTCCTCAGTTTTTTCTTTGCGATCTGCCATTGTTAACTGGGGAGATAGCCCCCGCTTTGATTTACTTAGAGAAGAGTTGAGCTTCTTTCTCTCGTCGGTTGACTAATCCCTTCAAGGGATATACAGCTCGGATTCAATTAAAATCTTGTCATTCTCTGGCAAGTTCGATGCTTGCTGAGTGGAAGATTTAAGATAGGTATCTTGTTTAATGTCTAAGTGCATTTTTTTTTGACTCCTTTTGTGGTGTTACTGTCTTGTTGATTGGGTGTTGGGGGTTGAGTGTCTTCCCCTTTCACTTGCTTCGTAAATTTAGGACTAGGCGAGAATCTAGGTTGTCCACTTGCGGTTTTATAGAAATACCCAATTCCAAGTTTGATTTTTTCATCGTTCTCCTGTAGCCTTTCCGAGAGCAATGATTCTAAGGTGTCAATGGCTAGCTTCGTTTCCGTTTGCGGGAGATTAGATTGGTTGGATAGTTCCTTGATGAGGTCAGTTTTTTTCATGTTTTAGTTCGAGTTCTTCAACAATTCCTTTCAGTTGTGCAATCGCAGAGTTAACCTCTGCCAAGCGTGATTTTTCCATCTTCAAAGGCTTCTACAGTTTCCACAATAAAGAAAGCAATTTTTCCAGCATAAGAAGAAGTTGCTTTATCAAGACGGCGGTTAACAAAGGGAATGAAATTAATAGCAAGTCCTGAAATCAGTCCCATAACTAAATCAGAGTCAATAAAATTTAGCATATCCTGATCAGTTTGTATTACGCTTTCTATGCTATCCAATGAAAGTTTTAATTGAGTGAATAACTATTCACAACATTCGTATTTAATCTCGTTAGACTATCTTTAGTAAATTATCCAAAGAGGATACAGTTTTATGGCAATTGATAAAGCTCTTTTTAATAGTTACACAGATGCACCTGACCTCCCTGCAACTTTGGCAGATGGGGATAGCGTGGATGAATACATCATCAGTTTGATTCGTCATGCTGCGACAGTTGACTTTAGTGAAAATGATGTTAACTTGTCAGATCGTCCTTATCGCTGGGGGATTTCTGAAGACTCTAAATTTGATGGTACTGTGGAAATTCCTGTTACGATTGGCAGCTTAACTGTGGTCTAATTTTATGCAGTTAGTACAAGGAGAAAGGTGTTCTTTCTCCTTTTTTTTATCAATTTTTCCAGATCATTACGCTTCATGCTTGTTTCTGAATTTAAGACTGGCAACGTCCCACCCCTTCCTGCATCCTTAGCAGATACCGATGACATCAACCAATACATCATTAATCTTGTCGCTCATGCTTACTATACCGGCATTGAGATTGATAACCGAGACCATAACGGGAAACGTCGCCAAAGACGACTCTATAGCTTCGAGGTGTTGGAGTTTCCCAACATGAATTCTCCATCAATTCCAAGGGAGAAATCCGCGCCTCGCTTACTGTTCCTGTTTCAATCAACTTATAACCATGACCCGTGAATTATCTGTAACCGACTGGCAACAATATCGTTCTGATAACTCAAATACCCCACCACCGAGAGTACGTCCTTGGGAAAGGGTAAAGATTCCGCCGTTACCGTTGGGCTTAGATGAAACAGATCCCTATGCGGTCACTCATTACATCATTCGCTTAATGCAAGCCGTGGTCAAAGCAGGAGTGAAAGGAACATTTTGGGAAATCCGTCATCGCAGACAAGCGGAAGTCTATTGTGGATTGCGTGGGGTGAAACTCCCCGATGGCTATCAAATCAAAGGATTAGATGAAACTGAAATCCGACTCATGGCCAGTGATGAGGATTTTGAGCCGTTGTATAAGGAGAGTTTGTTGGGGAATGATGACCCGGCATAAGGCTCTCTTGGAATTTATTGGATCAGGGGCAAGTTGTTGGTTTTGCGCTTTCAAGCATTTTTTGTTCATAGAGCGCGTTTGCGAAGCATAGGCGGAGCCTAATCGCGCTTTCGAGATCAAGAACATCCATGATGGAAACTTATCGAGTACGCTGGGTGATTGATGGCAATACAGTTCAAGCTCAAACCTTAGCAAATAGTATTACCAGGATACGCTTGGCAGGAGTGATTGCCCCACAATTAACTGAGCCGTTGGGAGAAACCAGTAAGAAAGTTTTAGAACGATTTTTGCCCAGAGGCATTTATATTCAGGTTGTCGGGATTGGGCGCGATGTTGAAAATGCGCGATTGGCTGAGATTTACGTTGGGGATGACTTCATTAATGAGAAACTGGTGAGATTGGGACTGGCTTTGATTAACCCCAGACAAATCAATCAGGTGAGTCAGAAAGCAGTCATTCTCGAAGCAGAGACATTTGCCAGAAACAATTGCATGGGGATGCACGCGAGTAAGGACTATTCCCACTTATCGGATCACTATTATATTTGTGGCAAATCGGTCAGCATCACCAATCAAATTCCTCAAGTATGCCGTCAGAGGGGTTTAAAGACGGCTTATCAACTGGCGATGCGCTGTGGGATTAAACGCACCACTGCTTATCGGCTGTGGGATCATCCTGAAGCCTACCCGACTCGGAAGACAATGATGAAACTCTGTGATGGGTTGGGGGTAACACCTGGGGAAATTTTAAATCTCGTTTGATGACACAGGTATTATCGACTAAGGTTGATGCATCTATAGACAAATCAATTCTGCTAGTAGCAAGCTTTACCCTTAAAATCGAAAACAATAGGCTTGGTTAGGATAAGTTTATTTGTAGCAGGTTTGCAATGGCCAATTATCCAGTTACTCCCGACGGACGCTATTTTGTGGTCAAAGGACGGCTCTGGCGCTGCACTAACCCCAACTTAGACGAACCAACCCGCCAACAATATGTCAAAGAATTAATGAAAGCCCGTCGTCAGGTGAAAAAGGCTAAGCAGTCAGAGGATACAGCAGCACTAGAAAAAGCACGCTTCCAGGTGAATGAGGCTAAGGTGGCTTTGGGAGAGCGCGGACCAGTTTGGTGGAACGACCATGCTCCTGACTATAACCAATGCTTAGTTAAAAATACTCCCTATGTTGAGTGGTATGCTGCTTTAGATGAGGAGCATTCAACTGAAGTTTGATTTGAAAGGAGCGCGATTGAGCCATAGATTCAGGGATACTTCATATTGATCACGCCCAGCGATTCGGACTGACCAAATCGAGCAGATTCATTATAAAAAATTGTGAAGATTTTAGCGATCAAAGCCCTTAGTCACATTGATTCAATAGGTTTCATCATTGCACTATGAAAGTATATATTTTGGCTCAACTCCCAATCTAACCAAAGCGAAAAGCCTTGGGGGTCATGCCCGTCAACTGTCGGAACTGTTTACTCAAATGGCTATGACTATTAAATCCACATTCCAAGGCAATATCCGCGATTAATCGATTCGTTTGCTTAAGTAATTGCTTGGCTCTTTCCACCCGTTGTTTCAATAGATATTGGTAAGGCGATAAGCCCATTGCCTGTTTGAATAAATGACTGAAATGAAATTGGCTCATGCCCAGCAATTGAGCAAGGTGAGCCAGCTTAATCTCTTGGTCTAAATTTGCCTCAATGTAGTCCAAGATTGTCATGAGTTGCCGTTGGGATAAACCTCCCTCATAAATCGGTAACTGGGGTTGGGTTATAGCAAATTGTCGGAGCAAATTCACTGCCAAAATATTGGCTAAGGAATCCACATATAGCTGATTGCCAGAGGGGTTTTGTTGAAATTCAGTCAGGATCAGCTTTGAGATCGCTTCCATCTGAGCATTCCGTTGCTGAAAGATGGGGATCAGTTGTACGCGATCGCTGGTGCCATTAAAGGTTTCTTCAGCAATTCGTTTCAGAAACTGATCCCCGACCTGGATTTGCAAACAGTTTTCATCCCCCTCCCACCGCACAAACAAAGGGGTGTTGGCTGGTGTGATTAACAGGTCTCCTTGGCGATACAGCCCCGTATGGGTTTTCCCGTCCTGAGTTTGCCAATAGTAAATCGGACGGGGAGACAGGGACATGAATAGCGTGTGTTGACCCTCGCAATGATAGACCCCTTCTCCAGTTGAATTCTGTAAATGTTCGACATGAAGATTTTCACAACCTTGAACAGAGGAGGACTGGCTGATTGGCTCTGATCGGGAAGTTGGTTCTGTCATCAGGCTGATTCAGTAACGCTATGGTGCTAGTTATGCAATCGCGCCCCCTAGAAATTTGATTCCGAAGAACGGATTACAAACTGATCGCAAGATTTTGATAGTTTCCCAATCATTATACAGCCTCGTCTGAATCCTGTTCCTAAACTGAGGGTGTCATTGCTGAGGAGCATACTTTCATGAAACTTGTGATTTTTGGAGCAACCGGAACCGTCGGTCGTCAGGTGGTTCAACAAGCCTTGGCGCAGGGACACACCGTCACTGCTTTTGCCCGCAATCCAGCCAAGCTCAATCTCCAACACTCCCAACTTAGCTTTATCCAAGGGGATGTTATGGATTCTCAAGCTGTGGAATTAGCGATATCTGGTCAAGATGCTGTGGTCTGTGTGCTGGGGTCTGGTAAACAATTAACCAGCACGATTCGTTCAGAGGGGACGCAGCAGATTATTCAGGCGATGGAGAAGGTGGGAGTGCGTCGGTTGATTTGCCAATCGACTCTAGGGGCTGGTGATAGCTGGGATAACCTGGACTTCTACTGGAAGTACATCATGTTTGGCTTTATCTTGCGGAAGGTGTTTGCTGATCACGAACGGCAAGAAGCCTTAGTGCGAAACAGTAACTTGGATTGGACGATCGTGCGTCCTGGGGCTTTTATCGATGGACCGCGTACTGGAAAGTACCGCCACAGTTTCCCAAGCACGGATAGAAGCATCACCCTTAAGATTTCTCGGGCTGACGTTGCCGACTTTATCTTAAAGCAACTATCCGATCACTCCTCCTTGTACCAGAGTCCAAGTTTATCTTACTAATCTTCTATTAGGAAAATTGATCCATGTCAACAGAAGCAATCTTTCCAATTGTCTTGATCATGGCAACCTTCCTGTGTTCCCTAGTAGCAGGCTTCCTGTTTGCTTTTGCCTCAGTGGTGATGCCAGGGCTTAAACGGTTAAATGACCGGGAGTTTATCCGAACGTTTCAAGTGATAGATGGTGTGATCCAAAATAATCAACCGATATTTGTAGCGGTCTGGGTGGGGTCAATCGTGGCTTTGCTGGCTTCAGTTGGGCTGGGCTTGGGACAACTCAATGGCGCTCAGCGTCTGGTTATGATCTTGGCTTTGCTCATTTATGTGCTTGGCGTTCAGTTATCCACCTTCACAATCAACGTACCGCTGAACAACAAACTACAAACTCTCAATGTCGATGAGATGAAGGAAACAGCTCTAAAAGCGGCTCGTATGGACTTTGAAGCACGTTGGAACCAATGGAACTTAATCAGGACGCTCCTTGCGAGTCTGACATCTGCCCTGTTAATGATTCTATTATTCAGGATTTAAAGGCAAGAGCGATAATGTTTCTGCAATCTCGCTTTATCTGGACAACGAAAGAGGACTAACAGTTCCGGTCAGTGGTTGCCTGTTTGTTTGCATCTAACCCAAGCCACTCCGGTCAATCCGCTGCACTCGAATTGTTAGCCTGTTTTGTACTTTGTGCAGCTTGTTGAAGAGGCAAGATTCGTTTAACACGGATCTCTGTTACAGGAGAGGTATGGGTTACTGATATTAGAATTAAGCTAACGCTTTCGTCATTCTGTTATCTTAGATGATGTAATGTAGATAACAGTTTCTTCTCATGTCTGACTTAATCACACCAGTAGAGAAGTTTCCCGCAACTGTGCTGGAATTGGACAATGGTCTAACCGTGATTCATCAACAACTAAGCGCTACACCCGTTGTGGTGACTGATGTTTGGGTCAATGCTGGGGCAAGACGCGAACCCTGGTGGGGAACGGCTCATTTTTTAGAACATTTGATCTTTAAAGGTACAAAGCGGATTCCCCCAGGCTGGTTTGATTATGTGATTGAAAATTGTGGTGGGATTGCTAATGCCGAAACGAGTTACGATTATGCCCATTTTTTCTTGACTACCGCTGGCAGTTATTGGCATCAAACCTTGCCCTATTTGGCAGAGTTATTGTTACAGGCAGAAATTCCCGAGGAAGAGTTTCTCTGTGAACGCGGGGTCGTCTTGGAAGAAATTCGGGAAACCGAAGATGACCCCGATTGCTTTGCCTTCCAAGCCTTGTGTGAAAGTTTATATAACCAACATCCCTACGGACGTTCGATTTTAGGGACAGAAGAGGCATTATTAGCGCGATCGCCGAATCAAATGCGCTGTTTTCACCGGACGTATTACCAACCGCATAATATGACAGTGGTTGTGGTTGGCGATGTTGATCAAGAGACGGCTTTAGCCGGAATTGAATCGGCATTTCATCCCTTTAGTGTCCCTTCAGAGTGTCCGCCTTTTGAAATTGCAGCGCAACCGCAGTTAACGACGCCTCAGCGACGGGAAATTCGGCTACCACGCTTGGAAATTGCCCGTTTAATTATGGGTTGGCGTTGTGTTGGGATTGAGTGCTGGCAAGATGCTGTGGGTTTAGATTTACTGTCTGTTTTACTGGCACAAGGCAGTGCATCGCGTTTAGTTCGGGAATTAAGAGAAGAGAAACAGTTGGTGCATGAAATTGGCAGTGGTTTTTCTCTGCAACAAGATTCGAGTTTGTTTACGATTAATGCTTGGTTAGCCCCACAAAATTTGGAAATTGTAGAAGCAATGTTGCGCGATCGCGTTTTAGAAGTACAAACAAAACCCATCACCGACAAAGAACTCAACCGCGCTAAACGCTTACTCTGTAATGACTACACTTTCTCTACTGAAACCCCCGGGCAACTGGCTGGCTTATACGGCTATTACAGCACTCTCGCGCAGGTCGAACTCTCGCTGACCTATCCTGAGCGAGTCAAACAGCTACAACCGAAAGAATTGCAGCAGTTGGCAAAAACTTACTTATCTCCCGAGCGATATGCACTGACGGTGATGAAACCGTTTTAGTAGTGTAGGGAATGAGAGGGAGGAGTTTCCAGATGATGATGCGTTTCCCCTTCTTCAGTTTCAGTTTCAATTTCACTGGGGAGTTGTAGTTGACCCTTTTCTGCTAAGTCGGTAAACTGACCAATCCGGCGGAATTTCTGATAGCGTTGTTCCCGTCGCTGCTGGGGAGACAGTTGCATCAGTTCATCCAAATTGGTAATTAAGGCTTCTTTGAGTAAGTTCGCGGCACCAATGGGATCGGCATGGGCGCCTCGAACCGGTTCCGATAAAATTTGATCCAAAATTCCCAGTTCTTTCAAATCCCAAGAGGTAATTTTGAGGGCTTCACACGCTTGTTCGGACTTACCAGAGTCTTTCCAAAGAATGGCTGCACAAGCTTCAGGAGTTGCTACCGTGTAAACCGCGTGTTCGAGCATCAGAATGCGATCACCGATACCAATTCCAAGTGCTCCACCGGAGCCGCCTTCCCCAATTACAGTACACAAAATTGGGACATCCAGGCTAAACATTTCTCGTAAATTATACGCGATCGCTTCCCCTTGTCCTTTTTTCTCCGCTTCGACGCCTGCCCAAGCCCCAGGCGTATCAATGAAGGTACAAATCGGCATCCGAAAGCGGTTGGCGTGTTCCATCAGGCGCATCGCCTTGCGATAGCCACTCGGAGATGCCATACCAAAATTACGCGCCACATTATCTT
Organism: Cyanobacteria bacterium GSL.Bin1; assembly: GCA_009909085.1. Classification (NCBI taxonomy): domain Bacteria; kingdom Bacillati; phylum Cyanobacteriota; species Cyanobacteria bacterium GSL.Bin1. The sequence continues at coordinate 17,259 of JAAANX010000091.1, forward strand.
TGGTGTCGCGCCCTTTTTGATGCCCCAACATCATCACCGGGCGACCGTTAAGACGAGCAATGCCACCGACTAAAGCGGGATCATCATTCCCGGCGCGATCGCCGTGTAATTCAAACCACTCATCACTCATTGCCTGAATATAGTCAAGAGTACTAGGGCGACGAGGATGACGCGCTAATTGTAATCGTTGAGCCGGAGTCAAAGTGCTAAAAATCTCCTTGCGCAGTTGCACTGCTTTTTCTTCGAGATGTTTAATTTGATCAGAAACATCCACTTGATTATTTTCGGCTAGTTCACGAATTTGTTCAATCCGGGATTCTAATTCCGATAGGGGTTTTTCAAATTCAAGGAGGAATGTTTTTCGGTTTGATTTTGACATAAAAGAGTTGCTAATGGTCGAGCAGGAAATGACTAATTTTCAAAGACAGAAAGAATTTCTATTGGGATTGGGCACTCATTGCTTCCGTCAGCAAGAGGGGTCGAAAGCCATGTTTTTGGGAAACTTCACCAATCTGCTCCATTTTTGCCACACTAATTTGGTTCCGTCCCCAAGAGAAATTAGTGTACCATTTTTCAAACTCCAGTAACATTGCCTCAGCAAAACAAGCAAATAACTGGCGATTGGGTTCATCCATTTCAACAATTTGCATAATGTTCCATTGGATATCCAAGGAATGTTCGACCATTCCCCCTTTAAGAACAAACACATCTGGATGTTGAACCCGACTATCAAAGTTTTTCGGATAACCGCCATCAATAATTAGAGAAGGTTTTTTAAGCGTCTCAGGACCAATTTCGACGCCTTTAGGCAAGCTAGCTACCCAAACCACAATATCTGCTTCGGCTAGTGCCTCTTCCATTGGGAGGATCTTACCTCGTCCTAATTCCAGTTGCAGTGCATTGAGGCGTTCTTGGTTACGCGCTACCAACAGTAAATCTTGAACCGATGTTTTTTCGTTAAGCCAGCGACAGACCCCACTACCAATATCACCGGTTGCGCCACATACCGCAACTGTGCTTTGCGATAAATTAAAACCCAACTGCTGCGCAACAATTTCAACTTGACGACAAATGACATAGGCAGTGTGAGTATTGCCGGTTGTAAATCGAGTAAAATCAAGTTCGACATTACGAACTTGACGGTTGTTTTGAAGATTGAAATTTTCAAAAATGATTGAAGAGAAACCGCCAAGTGCTGTGATATCAATATTGGCTTTCTGTGCCTGCGCCATTGCGTTTAAGACTTTACGCATAGCCGCCTTAATCCGACGCTGGGTCAGCATTTCTGGCAGAAAACAAGATTCAATATACTTTCCTTGAATCGTTTGCCCGGTTAAACTAGTAACTTGAATATCATCAACAATTTGGGGAGGAGCTGCACACCAAAAGTCTAAGCCTTGTTCATGATATTCAGGATAGCCAAGTTGCTCAGCAACTTTTTGGGCGTGTTCGAGATTGTTCAAGTGACCGATCAAACCAAACATGAATTTTCGCTGTCAACCTGCGAATCAGGTCGTTGTAGGTAAATAAAGTGATGAGGCAAGTTAAAAAACTTGCTCTTTTCAATCTTAAGACCTTTACCTCGTTTAGAAAAGATCTCAGTGGGCTGAGTGAGAAAAAAATCCCCGCCATATCCGGGCGAGGACACTCGACTCAACTAAAATCCAGTTAAAATTTAATAATGGAACTTAGCCTTCTCGGAGTCCATAAGCAGACATCCGCATGATTTCACGGGTATTAAACCCAATGTTGTTTAACGCTTCACCATAAGCAATCATAAAGTCTTCGACTAAAGCGTCTTTTTCCATCCCCAAGACATTAGCATCTGCGGTTACTTGGTTGAGCATTTTCCAGACAAGGGGAAGATTTTGACGGTTGGCTTCTTGTAATTCTTCTTTTGCGCTTTCAAAATTAGCTTTTAACCACTCTTCTCCATAATTCAAGTGAGTGTACTCATCTTTAACCACACCTTCGGTAATTTTCCGGGCAAAGGGGTCTGCAACGGGAATATAAATGTTATAGGCCGAAATGGCAAAGCACTCAATAATTAAAGATTGAATGAGTAAGCAGGTAACGATTTTCCCTTCTGCCAGGGCATCTTGGAAGTTTTGATGTAAGGGTGCGAAAAATTCTTGGGCAAACTCCATATCAGGAGTGACATTTAAGTTGTTGCCACAGGCTTGAAACCCTTTTTTGTGTCGTCCTTCCATTTTGGAAAGACGAGTCAGTTCCTCCTTGCTATCGGGTAACAATTGAATTAAGTGTAAGTAATTCTCTTTCGCTTCTTGTTCCCCTTCGATTACGATCGCGTTAATTCGGCTATAAGCATCTTTATAAGTTTCGCTGTTGTAATCTAAAGTTGGGGTAACTGCAACATCTTGCATAAGTATATGGTCTCCTATGGCTTCCTTATCACCAATAATATATACAGCTTAGGCATTTTCGCCAAAATCTGATTGTGAATCGCCTTGAATCTTTCTATAGAAACGATTACCTTCTTCTTATCTTAACGTTTAGTTATTGGTCATTCATCATTCATCATTTGTTCTGGTTTTGAGTCTATAACCTTGACTCCTTTATTGCCCATCACTTGAACTGTTGATTCCTTATGAAAAACGCTTTGCGCTTCCTCTTGCTAATCTTCGGCAGCATCATCATCTTATCCCCTCTCGCGATTATCTTTCTCACTTCTTTATCACCGACTGGCACTGCCGCAACACTGGATTTTAATCTTTCTTCCTTAACTCTCGAAAATTATGGAGAAGCATGGCAACGCGGAGGTTTTCTCCTTGCCTTTGGGAATTCTACTCTTGTCGCTTTAAGTGTCACTGCCCTCCAATTACTTACGGCTTCTCTCGCTGGCTATGCCCTAGCGCGATTACAATTTCGCGGTCGTCGGACACTCTTATTAGTAATTTTAGCCACCCTTGTTATCCCATTTCAGTTACTCGTGATTCCCATTTTTTTAGTGCTGAAATGGGGCAGTTTAATTAACACTTACGGCGCGCTCATTTTACCCACCGCAGTAAATGGGTTTAGTATTTTTTTAATGCGGCAATATTTCACGACGATTCCAGTCGAGTTAGAAGAAGCAGCCGCCCTAGATGGAGCGAATCGTTGGCAAATTCTCATCGAGATTATGCTCCCGCTTGCCCGTCCTGCACTAGTTACAGTATTTCTGTTTACCTTTATTGGAGAGTGGAATGATTTATTTAAACCGTTGGTCTTTACCACTCGTCCGAAATTAACCACTGTTCAATTAGCACTAGCCCAATTTCAAGAACAGTTTACCAGTAATTGGTCTTTATTAATGGCTGCAGTGATTATTGCTACGGTACCTGTAGTCGTTTTATTTTTAATTGGACAACGGCAGTTTATTCAAGGAATTAGCAGTACCGGAATTAAACAGTAGAGTAATCCTTAACAAACTCTGCTCAGAAACTAGACTTGACAAATAGTTCTCAAAATGAGAACCTGGAAAAGTACAAGATAATCAAAGGTGCATGAAGCTAATTAAGCGATTAAATGTTATCAACGATGCAAAAAAGTTTCCAAAAGATATACAAATCGCTGTCAAGAGTTGGTGTGAGGTGGTTAAACAAGCAGAATGGCGCAGTCTTGATGAAATCAGAAAAACCTATAATCGTTCTGTGGATCGAGTTGGAAATTTTCTCATTTTTAATATTAAAAGTTATCGTTTAAGGCTCTCCTAGACTAGATATACTAATTTATACATTGATAGCAGCTCAATCCCTAGTCAATTCAGGGGGTGCAATGAAACAAAAATCAAATTTTTCTAAAATTTGATTTTTACAATTCCGTAAAGCTTGCCATGCAAGCTTTTTGGGCGTTATTTGCTATTATTTTTTCATAACCACCCTAGGAGAGCCTCGTTTAATTGTCGGGTTTGATTTTGAACAAGAAATTATATTTTATAAATATCTTTTGACGCATCAAGAATACGAGGAAGAAAAATGGAAAAATGACCCATATTTTTAAGTAAAATTGAAAATAGAAAGAGGAGGTTATACATTCCTCTTCCATGATCTACAAAAAAATTGAGAAACTATCATTAAAAATATGACAATCAGCGTTCCCAACGAAAAATACGGCTTTTTACTCAGTCAATATCAACCGCGTCCGATTCAATCTGAATCTGATTATGAAAATGCGGTTGCTGTCATTGAAGAACTAATGGAAAAAGGGCTTGATCCCGAAGAAACAACGCTTTTAAATTTATTGTGTGCTTTGGTTGAAGACTATGAAGAGACACAACTCGCCGGTGAAGACTTGACTTCACCTTTAGAAGTGTTACAGCATTTAATGGAATCCAATAGGCTAAAGCAAGCTGATTTAGTGGGAATTATTGGGTCTAAAGGAGTGGTTTCAGAAATTCTCAATGGAAAAAGAAGTATCAGTAAAGCGCAAGCGAAAGCATTAGGAGAACTGTTTCATGTTTCCCCTGCATTATTTATTTAGATGAGACTTAACTAGCTTAATGGAAAGTAAGGATTCAGGTGTGGCAAAACTGGGGAATGAGAGAAGGACAAGGCTCACCGGTGAGAGGACTTTGCAAAGCCTGTTGGAAAAAAGTAATCACCGAACGTCCCTGAAGGCGACAAGACT
>JAAANX010000092.1 GCA_009909085.1 Cyanobacteria bacterium GSL.Bin1
GTTTCTTGAAAGAGAGATTTTCGAGAGTCGGTTAATTCGATGGAGTCTGTGTTCATTAACCTTCCGTCGATACATGACTTCTCTTTCATTGTAAAAGGACGATTTATTTATTGCAGCACTCTTAGAGTGGAGAGACAAGAATTCGTACTTTAAATCGATTCCTTCATATTGTGGAGTCAAATTTATTTGACGTTTAGGGAAAAATAGAAAGAAGACTGATTTCTAAGAAATAGCCAATAGCTGATAACTAATCCTCGATAATGTCTTCCGCCGAAGTCCGCGAACATCTTATCAACAGCTTAAACCTTGACCTCATCGGACCCGAACCTGATGACGAAGCCAGAAGCCAAGAAATTCTCATTAACCATACTCCCTCGCAGTGGTATCTCACAGGATTTCTGGTTCCCTATGAAGCAGATTTGGAAAATCGTTCCGATGACACGGCTAATGATGACTTTGATAGTGTAACCGATAACTCTGCTGGCGAAGACAATACCAAACCTGAAACTGCTTCGGCGCGAAAAGCCTATTTTCCTTCTTCGATTGGTCTAAGTTTTTTGCTTCCTTCCTCCGCACAACCGTTAACGGTTCATGTTGACTGGGGAGACTATTATCCCTACGAAACCGAAGAAACGCCAGAAGAGAAGACAACAGAACTCACATTAGAGGAAAAAGCAGACTACAAACGCCCAATGACTGGCGACGCATTCCCAAACACGCAACGGTAACTGTTGATCTTTCCAACATTGAAGCCAAAAAGACGATCGCTGTTCCCAATAGCAATGGTCTAGAAATCGTTGTCTATCTGCGTTCAATAACCGCCAATACAGGATTACCTGTAAATACTCAGTCCGTCTCCCTCTTTCTCGTCAATAAACGGAATCCCCTGAAAGCAGAAGAACGGGATATGGGTTACACCTTCCAAACTCGCCTCACGATCGAGAGTAAAACCTCATTGATTCCCCGTGCTGACCGCAGTGGACATTGACTCGCGATGATCCTGATTTACGCATTGCTGACCTCCAATATCGAGATGTTTGGGAATATGCAGTAGGACACAATATTTCCGTTAAAGCAATAACGCACAATGGGGCTTGTCACCATATTGAAACCACTTGGCTTCCCATTGCAGCTGTTGAAAAAGTCGTTGCGAGGGATATCCCAGAAGTAGAACTGGGGATGGAAACTTTAGCCAATGCGGAAGATGCAGCAGCCATTCGGGAAATGTTAAATCGTCTTCCTGCTGTGTATCAAGAGTGGATTGAACAACAACAGCAGCAGATTGAGAGTTTAGACACTCCAGATCGTCGGGAGATTGCAGAAGCGTTATTGAACAAAGCTAAAGTTGCACGCAGACGGATTCAAGAGGGAATCGACATTTTAGAGAATCCCAACGCCTTGGAAGCCTTCCAGATGGCAAACCGCGCGATCGCGCGATCGTTACGTCAGCGACTTACTCACAACACAGACAAAGACCCTAATGAAGATATCAGTCCCCCTCGCTGGCGACCCTTCCAACTTGCCTTTATTCTCACCAATCTGAGGGGAATTGTTGATCCCACCCACAGCGATTCTCCTTCGGAGACGCTGCGCGAACGCGAAGTGGTCGATTTGCTTTTCTTCCCTACAATTATGCGACACTTACACCATTTTTTATTCCACAGTCACAGATTTAGCAAGATTTCGAGGCTGGTCAACATCTAATCCGCCCCGTGCTGCAATATGATACGAAAGCAGTTGTAAGGGAATCACGGTAACTAAGGGGGAAATGAGTTCCTCTACTTCGGGGACGGGAAGCAGGTTATCAAACGTTTCTGCTGCTTCTGGGTCGTTCATGACCGTGACACCAATTAATCGCGCATCTCTGGCTTTTGCTTCTTGCGCATTCGAGAGCACTTTTTCGTAAACACTACCAGGCATGGCAATAGAGACAACGGGAACCTTACTATCTAACAGCGCAATGGGTCCATGTTTCATTTCTCCGGCAGGATAGCCTTCAGCATGAATGTAGCTAATTTCTTTGAGCTTTAACGCTCCTTCTAGCGCGATCGGGAAGTTAATCCCTCGTCCGACAAAAATAAAGTCTTGAGTTTCTAGAAAGTCGTGGGCAAGTTCTTCAATATAGCGTTCTTGGCTTTCTAAAATCAGTTCGATTTGCGCGGGAAGATAGCACAAATTATCTAAAATTTCTTTGATGCGTTCTTCGGAAAGGGTTTGACGACGATGGGCTAAGTCTAGAGATAAACAATAGAAACTGATTAGTTGCGCGATAAAGGTTTTGGTCGCAGCAACCCCAATTTCAATGCCAGCATGGGTATCAATCACTTGATCCACCATTTGCCCAAGTGTACTTTCTGGGCGGTTGGTAATCCCTAATAAATGGGGCTGAAATTTTCCTTCTAAGTCTTGGCGACGGCGTTTTTCTAAATCCAAAGCGGCTAGAGTGTCCGCGGTTTCTCCGGATTGAGTGACACCAATTGTCAGGGTATGCGGTGTAATGGGAGCAGGGGCATAACGGAATTCTGAGGCATACTGGACGGTTGTGGGAATGCCGACGAGCTGTTCTAACAGGTATTTTCCCACTAAACTGGCGTGCCAACTCGTTCCACAGGCCAGAATTTGGATATTTTCTAGATTTTCGGTAAGTTGAGGAGAAAGGTTGAGATGAATGGGAGAGCTGTCTGTATTTTGACCCGGATGCCAGTCTTGGTTGAGATAGGCTTCTAAACCGGTACGGACAACACCGGGCTGTTCATAGATTTCCTTCAGCATGAAGTGACGAAAGCCCTGTTTTTCCACAACAATGGGATTCCAATCAAGGGTGCGAGGGGCTTTTTTCACGCGATCGCCGCTCGGATTATAAATTTCTACGCCTAAAGGGGTTAATTTCGCAATTTCGCCATTGTCTAGGGGCAAAACTGCCCGCGTGTGGGCAATTAAAGCCGGTGTATCAGAGGCACAGAAAAACTCTCCTTGCCCAAAGCCAATGACCAGTGGGGCTTGTTCTCTGGCAATTACCAGTTCATCCGGATAGTCGGCACACATGACCGCGATCGCGTAAGCGCCACTGAGTTGTTGCACTGCCTTTTGTACCGCTACGAGTAAAGGCGAGTCTTCAGTTTGCGTGAGGGTTAAGTATTCTGCAATTAAATGAGGAATGACTTCTGTATCAGTATCAGAGAGAAATTCGTGCCCTTTGCTTTTTAACTCTTGTCGCAGTTCCCGATAATTTTCAATAATGCCATTTTGTACCACCGCTACCCGTCTTGCCATATCGAGATGAGGATGGGCATTATGTTCTTCTGGCTTACCATGAGTTGCCCAGCGGGTATGTCCGATTCCAATTTGTAATTCTTGTCGAGAAGTGCCCTGAAACGTCTGCTCAATTTTGGCACGAAGATTATGGAGTTTCCCTTTAGCACGAATGCAATGTAACTCATTTTCAAAAATTGTAGCAATTCCTGCCGAGTCATATCCCCGATATTCCAACTTTTCTAAACCAGAAATTAGAATCTCCGGGGCAGTTTGGGTGCCAATATAACCGACAATTCCACACATAATTTTTTTCTATCCTTCGGACTTAAGCTGTCTCTGACTGGCGATCGCGCTGCCTTGTTCCCAACTTTACAACAATTAGAAGCAACAGAACGCTAAGACATTATCAGCAAATGTAATCAAAATTGGATAAACTAGCAAACAACGATTCACAAAGGGCTAGCATAGTCACAGGTTACGGCTTTTTGGGACCAGGGACCTGCTCTCCCGAAAGTGCCAGTGACCATTGGTCTATAGAGGCTTAAAACATAACATTTTAGATGATACATCAACCTATGGAGTATAAGCTTTCTCAATTTGGTGCGCAAATGTCTCAATTGACGGGGGTGCGTGCCATCATGAAGGATATTATTGAAACGCTGCGTCAAGCAGGAGAACGAAAATTTATTAATCTTAGTGCCGGCAATCCGGTCATTATTCCGGAAGTGGAACAACTCTGGCGCGACTGCACAGCAGAGTTATTGGCTAGTTCTGAATATGGCGAAGTGGTCTGTCGCTATGGGTCTTCTCAAGGCTATGCTCCTCTGATTGAGGCAATTGTTAATGATTTTAATCAGCGTTACGGCTTAAACCTGAGTGATCGCAACATTCTAATTACACCGGGTTCGCAAGCCCTCTATTTTTATGCCGCAAACGCCTTTGGCGGCTACACTAGCGAGGGTCAGCTCAAGCAAATTGTTCTGCCCTTGAGTCCAGAATATACAGGTTATGGAGGGGTCAGCTTATTTAAAGAAGCGCTTCAAGCGTACAAACCCACCCTTGACATTGATGAAGCCGCCCATCGCTTCAAGTATCGCCCTGATTTTAATCAATTAGTGATTAATGAGGAAAGCGGTTGTGTCATTCTATCTCGTCCTTGTAACCCCACTGGCAATGTTATTTCGGAAGAAGAACTAACCAAAATTACTGAATTGGCTGCCCCCTACAATGTACCGGTGATTTTAGATGCTGCGTATGCGCCTCCTTATCCAGCGCTGAATTTTACTGAGATGACACCGCAGTTTGGCGGCAATTTATTACATTGTCTGAGTCTCTCGAAAGCCGGACTCCCTGGGGAAAGAATTGGGGTTGCCATTGGCGATCCAGACTTGATTCAGGTTTTAGAATCCTTCCAGACGAATTTATGTATTCATTCCCCGCGCTATGGACAAGCCATCGCCGCGCGCGCGATCGCGTCGGGTCAACTGGGTCACATTGCAGAAAACGTAATTCGTCCTCACTATCAACAGAAATTCACCGTTTTAGAAGAAACCCTGGATGCGACCATGCCCAAAGAAATTCCTTGGTTTCTCCATCGCGGTGAAGGCGCAATTTTCTCCTGGTTATGGCTCAAAGACTTACCGATTACAGATTGGGAACTGTACCAAGAACTGAAAAAGCATGATGTGATTATTGTTCCTGGTAGCACTTTCTTCCCGGGTTTAAAAGAAGAGTGGCAACATAAACATCAGTGTGTCCGAATTAGCTTAACAGCAACCAATGAAGAAATTGCCACTGCCATGCGCCGTCTCGCCAGTGTCGTTGAAAAGATTTACCAAGATTCTGTCGTTGGGGTCAGCTAAGCTTTAATCTTCTTCTGGGGGTTGCGCTTGTTGACGTTTTGGCGGTTCTTCGTCTTCCTCCGAATCATCAATTTTTTCCAATTCGGGTAATTCGATTAATTGCGGTTCTTCTTCGGATTTAGCTTCCACTTCTATCGTTTCTTCTTCTCGGTTGGGGAAAGATAAGGGTTGTCGTTCTTCTTGGGTTTCTTTCTGCTTTTGCGGTAGCGATAGAGGTTGTCGTTCTTCTTGGTTTTCTTTCTGCTTTTGCGGTAAGGATAACGGTTCTTCTTTTTGTTCTTTTTCTAACCAGTAGTTGGCAACTGGCAGGGTATGTTCTAAATCTTCAAGTAAGCGAGGAATCACCATCACCGCATGGAGTTCTCCCACTCGTTCCGCTTCTTGCATTCCCACTTCAATCGCCATGGCAACATTTGCCACTGAACCTCGAATAATCGCCGTACAAAGTCCAGCACCAATAGTTTCATAAGAGGCCAGTTGGACATCAGCGGCTTTTAACATCGCATCAGCACCCGCGACCATCGCTGGAAATCCTCTGGTTTCGAGTAAGCCAATGGCACGGTTACTCAGACGACTGTAGCCCCGGTCTTGTTGGGCTAACTCCACTAGACGCGTGCCAATCGGGAAAACAGCTTCTAAATTGGGCATGGGACGGGGGATGACTAATTTTGAGATCAGTTGCCCAAACTGTTCTGCGGTTTTTGCACCTTCTTCTACTGCTAAACGCACATCTGCTGTTTTTCCGCGCACAATCGCTGTGCAATGGCCACTCCCAATTTTTTCGTAACCGACTAAGGTGACTTCTGCTGATTTCAGCATCATATCTGCTGTGCCAACAATAGCAGGAAAACTTTTCGTCGCAACTAAGCCTAAGGCACTATCGCTATAGTGTTGCTGGGGTGGTGGCGGTTGTTGATTGAATGATGCAGGTAATTGACTTTGAGGTGGCATTGCTTAATTTGGATAAATAGATCTTCCCCTATATCAACGATAACGGACGATCGCGGTAATTGATAATTAATAATTAATAATTGATAATTAAGGATTAGTTATTAGTGGGTGTGAGGCTCTATTGGCTTAAGGTGCAAAGATACAAAAATAATAAATAACGAATAACAAGTATGCTGAAAAAAAGTTTTTATGGTTTGTTTAGTCTAGTCGTCTTACTTTTAATGGGTAGTGCCAGCGGTTGGTTCTGGTGGAAAAGCGCCATCGAACCGGTCAATCCCAACCCCTCATCCCAAGAACCGATTACTGTGAGAATACCCCCAGGGAGTTCCGCACAACGCATTGGCGAAAAACTCGAAGCGGCAGGATTAATTCGTTCTTTATTAGCGTGGCGGGTTTGGCTATTCAAGCTCAAATTACAAGACCGCTCGACTAGTTTACAAGCGGGCACCTATCAACTCTATCCCACTTCTTTTCTCCCAGAAATTGGCCAACAAATTCGCCAGGGGAATATCGTGCAAACCCGCTTCACCATTGTTGAGGGATGGACACAGCAAGAAATGGCAGACTATTTTGAAGCAATGGGGTATTTCTCCAGTGAAGCGTTTCTCAGTGCTATGCGCGACATCGATTATGCTACCTTTCCTTGGCTACCCAAAGACTTACCCCATTTAGAAGGCTTTTTATACCCGACGACTTATCAAATTCCGCGCGATCGCGCTACTCCTGAATTGATCATTTACCTCATGCTCGATCAATTTGCCCAAACAGCGCTTCCCCTCTACGAAAATCAAAGCAGTCCTTATACGCTAAAAGAATGGGTGACCCTGGCCAGTATTGTAGAGAAAGAAGTCGTCATTGCCGAAGAACGATCCCGCATTGCTGCGGTTTTTGCCCATCGTCTCGAAATAGGAATGCAACTGGCAGCCGATCCAACTGTGGAGTATGGCTTAAATATCAAACAAACCCAAGACAGCCCGCTGACCCTTGAACAAGTCAATACCCCTTCTCCCTATAACACTTATCTCAACACGGGGCTACCGCCAACCCCTATTTCCAGTCCCGGAAAACCTGCCCTCAAAGCCTCACTCAATCCCCCAGAAACTGACTATCTTTTCTTCGTTGCGCGTTATGACGGTACCCATGTTTTTAGTAAAACCTTTGCCGAACACCGAGCTGCCCAACGTCGTATCCAAAATTAAAGATTGCTGTTTTTATTATTTTGTGCTTTTGTGATCCTGAAGAGCGGTTGACAGCAAAAACTCGCAATTGTTAAGCCCACTAGCGAAAGCCAGACAACCTAACAATTGCGAGTCTTACCGTTAATCAAATTGTCCACAACCTACGGCATGGGATGGAAGAGTAAATCGGGGAAAAAGCGATTAAACTCGATGAGCAGTCCTGCCGTAACGGTCAAAAGAGCCATAATTAAAACTGGCGCACTGGAAAAAAAGATTTTCAAACCATCCATAACACTAATCTCCTAATTATCGATACATCACTAGCGAGGGGAAATGGGGATTTCACCTTCTTTAGCCGTTAACTCACCAGAGAGGAGCTCTTTGACAGCAGCAGCTGGCCAAGCAAAGCCACTGAGCATGATTTTGAACGCCCGAGGAACATCAATGAGAATCTCTTTTTCTTCAGGGTTTTTCTCTTCTCTAATGGAAATCAGGTAAGCGCGACCCACCCAACCGATCCAACCGGCAATATACAGGAACAGGATGCTGGGAATTAGGAAATCGCCAGCGCGAGAGAGGCGACCATCGACAACTAAGTGAGGTAACCCTTCCGGACCACAGAGGGCTTGACCATAACGCTCAGCCCGTTTTTGTCCAGATTCAGGATCAGCAGTCGTGTTACGGAAATTTTTGGCTCGTTGTTGGAAGGCAGCAGATTCGCTACAAGGGACCAATTGAGCGTTTCCTTCCGCTTGGGCGTGAGCTGGAGCAGCAAAGCCCAAGAGCAGCATTACTGACAGAATTAAAGCAAGCAGTCTTGGCATAAATTGTTTCCTTTTGTTACAACTGAATTTAGTTTTTTGTACAAAAGATAACGCAGCAGTTGATACGTTAAGGTTAAATCTTAACCTTCCATTGTTACTCCGTAAAGTTAATATTACTAAACATATACAAAGTCTTTTTTGTACCAACTGATGTCTACTATCTTAGCCATTGAAACCAGTTGCGATGAGACAGGTGTCGCAATTGTTAAGAATCGTCAAATTTTAAGTAATATCGTTGCTTCCCAGATTGATATTCATCGGGTTTACGGTGGAGTGGTGCCAGAAGTTGCGTCTCGACATCATTTAGAAGTAATTAATCCGTGTTTAGAAGAGGCACTGCAAGCAGCTGAATTGAGCTGGGAAAACATTGATGGCATCGCCGTAACCGTGGCACCGGGCTTAGTGGGGGCATTACTGGTGGGATTAGCAACTGCCAAAACGCTGGCGATGGTTCACAGTAAGCCGTTATTGGGGGTGCATCATTTAGAAGGACATATCTATGCCAGTTATCTGAGTGAGCCCACTCTAGAACCGCCCTTTCTTTGCTTACTAGTGTCGGGTGGACATACCAGTTTAATTGCGGTCCGCGGTTGTGGAGACTATATGATGTTAGGGGGAACCCGTGACGATGCCGTGGGCGAAGCCTTTGATAAAACGGCTCGTTTATTAGGACTCGGTTATCCTGGGGGTCCTGCCATTGATCGCGCTGCCCAATTCGGGAATCCTCACGCCTACCTGCTTCCGGAAGGAAAAGTGTCTCGCCCCGAGGGGGGATATTATCCCTATGAGTTTAGCTTTAGCGGTTTGAAGACAGCAGTCGCCCGTTTAGTGAAGCAGCTAGCAGCAGAAGGAGAACTGCCCGTAAATGATCTGGCGGCATCCTTTCAAGAAACCGTTGCGCGATCGCTGAGTGAACGAACCATTAACTGCGCGATCGAATACGATCTTAATCCAATTGTTGTCGGTGGAGGGGTCGCTGCTAACCGGAGTTTACGAGACAAATTAACCCAAAAAGCAGCAGAAAAAAACTTAAAGGTCCATTTTCCTCCGATGACCCTCTGCACTGACAATGCAGCAATGATTGCGTCTGCTGGTGTTCAGCACTATGAACGGGAACAATTTTCGCCCTTCACGATTGGTGCAACTTCCCGTTTAGCTCTTACTGAGGTGATGAGTCTTTATCGCGGAACTTCCTTGTAATTTTTTGACTAACAATTATCTATATTGCCAATTTGCGAGAGCAAGTTAAGCTAAAAGGTAGGGATAGTAATAGTTTCCTTGGGAGGATTGATCCATCCATGTCAAACCAATTTGGATTCGGTGATATTTTACAAAAAGCCTTTTACTTTGGCGTGGGCTTAGCCGACTATGCACAAGAACAAGCCACCGAACGATTTAAAGAACTCCGTACCCAAAGTCAGAAACTCGCCGACGAGTTAGTCAAACGAGGAGAAATGAACTCAGAAGAGGCGCGTCAGTTTGTTGAACAACTGATTGCTGAAGCACAACGAGGACACAGCCAATCTTCTGGTGATACGTCACAAAAAGGCGAACCCCGACGGATTGAAATTATAGAAGAGGAAGAGTCACCTAGCCAAGAGGAGCAATCTTCCTCAGCAAAAGGAGGAGATGAAGATATTGATACACTCCGTCAACAAGTCGAAGCTTTAAGAGAAGAATTAAAACGTCTCCATAAGGAATGATTCCTGAGCGGTGAAATGAGAAAATGGTCAGTGTAGAGTAGTTTTTTACCGTCTTGGGGTACAGGTTTTTTCTATTGTCATTTGTTCTGATGAATAACAGGGGCTAGAACATGGTGTACCTCAATTGATACAGAAAAGCTATAGCGCACGCCCATTAAGGAGAAAAAAACACCTTGACCAAGCAAACCACCCAAAGCCTGACTGCAATTATTGGTGGGATTATTGCAGCTCTCCTCATCCTAATTGGTTTTAACTCTTATGTTGTGATCAACCCAGGGGAAGCAGGAGTGCTCAGTGTTCTCGGAAAAGCCCAAGAAGATGCCCTTCTCGAAGGGATTCATTATAAAATTCCTTTCATCTCGAAAGTAGATGTGTATGATGTCACTGTCCAAAAATTTGAAGTACCCGCCCAGAGCGCGACGAAAGATTTACAAGACCTGAAAGCAAGCTTTGCTATTAATTTTCGCCTTGATCCGGTGCAAGTCGTTGATATTCGTCGGAAGCAGGGAACATTAAGCAATGTTGTCTCTAAAATTGTTGCGCCTCAAACCCAAGAATCCTTTAAGGTCGCAGCAGCACGGAAAACTGCAGAAGAAGCCATTACCCGACGGGATGAATTAAAAGCAGACTTTGATATTGCCCTTAATGAACGACTCGACAAGTACGGTATTCTGGTCTTGGATACCAGCGTAATTGACCTTAATTTTACTAAGGAATTCGCGCAAGCGGTTGAAG
Organism: Cyanobacteria bacterium GSL.Bin1; assembly: GCA_009909085.1. Classification (NCBI taxonomy): domain Bacteria; kingdom Bacillati; phylum Cyanobacteriota; species Cyanobacteria bacterium GSL.Bin1. The sequence goes on from JAAANX010000092.1 coordinate 10,509, forward strand.
ATAAACAAATTGCCGAACAAAGTGCTCAACGTGCGGTTTATATTGCCAGGGAAGCCGAACAAAAAGCCCAAGCCGATATTAATCGCGCGAAAGGACGAGCCGAAGCGCAACGGCTTTTAGCCGAAACATTGCGGGCACAAGGGGGATCACTTGTTCTCCAAAAAGAAGCCATTGAAGCCTGGCGACAGGGTGGTTCGCAAATGCCCAATGTTTTAGTGATGGGGGGCGAAAACAAAAGCAGCGTGCCCTTTTTATTTAACTTAGGGGATCTCGCTGATATCGACGAAGAACGTCCTTCTCCAGAAGAAGCATCTCCTCTTGATGAACCTTCTCCCTTTGAACAAGATGATGACTCTTCCTCCTCTCTTGATCTGCCTCCTAGTTATGGAGATTTAAATTAACGACTCTCTCGAGAGTATAAAGCACCAGTAACGAATCACAAAAAAAACAAACGAGGAGCAAAATTCTTGACTCAACCCAATATCCCAAGCCTAACCGCCATTATTGGCGGTGTGATTGCTGCTGTACTGCTGCTCATTGGCTTCAACTCATATACGGTGATTAACCCAGGAGAAGCAGGGGTGCTGAGCATTTTAGGGCAAGCCCAAGAAGGCGCATTGCTGGAGGGCATTCATTTCAAACCCCCCATCATCTCAAAAGTGGATGTTTATGATGTGACCGTGCAAAAGTACGAAGTACCCGCGCAAAGTGCTACGAAAGATTTACAGGATTTAAAAGCCAGTTTTGCCATTAACTTCCGGCTTGATCCAGTGCGAGTTGTGGATATTCGACGCAAACAAGGCACGCTTAGCAATGTTGTGGCAAAAATCATCTCTCCACAAACTCAAGAATCTTTTAAGGTAGCAGCAGCCAGAAAAACAGCCGAAGAAGCGATTACTCGGCGTGATGAATTAAAAGAAGATTTTGATGTTGCCTTGAACGAACGGCTGGATAAGTATGGCATTATTGTGCTCGATACCAGTGTGATCGACCTCAATTTTACTAAGGCTTTTGCTCAAGCGGTAGAAGATAAACAAATTGCGGAACAAAGTGCTCAACGGGCAGTTTACATCGCCAGAGAAGCCGAACAAGAAGCGCAGGCAGATATTAATCGCGCGAAAGGACGAGCCGAAGCGCAACGGCTTTTAGCAGAAACATTGCGGGCGCAAGGGGGATCACTTGTTCTCCAAAAAGAAGCGATTGCAGCCTGGCGACAAGGAGGGTCCCAAATGCCTAATGTTCTCGTCATGGGTGGAGAGAATGAGAGCAGTGTTCCCTTCCTGTTCAACTTAGGAGACTTGGCAGAGGTGGACAAAAATCGTCCTTCTCCAGAAGAGGCATCTCCTCTTGATGAACCCTCTCCTTTTGAACAAGACGACGATTCGGCTTCTAATCTAGACTTGCCTTCGGGTTATGACAGTTTAGATCTCAACTAACTCAAAATTGACTTAATATTCTGAGGACAAGGTTTCGGTGGCATCATGGCTGCCGAAGCTGTCTTCAGTTTCTCCTTCTTCAATGACAATGACGGTAATATTATCGGAACCGCCATTTTCTTTCGCTGTTTCAATCAGTTGCGTCACTGCTTGATCACAAGTTTCGGCTTCTTTCAGGTAGGTGGTAATTTCTTTTTCGGGAACTTCGCCCGTTAAGCCGTCACTACAAAGAAGAAGGCGATCGCCCGGTTGAATATTGAGAATATCAATGTCGATACTATAAAGCTCTTTACGGCCTAAACACTGGGATAAGACATGGCGCCAAGGGTGAACTTCAGCTTCAGCAGGAGAAATCGTGCCCGACTTGAGAGCCCATGCGACCCATGTATGATCTTCAGTGAGTTGGCTCAGCTCATTATCTCGCCAGAGGTATAACCGCGAATCTCCCACATGAACGCACCACACTTGGTCTTTGCGAAAAATGACTGCAACCACTGTGGTTCCCATTTCAGCCCGTTCCGGATGAGTTTGTTGATCAGCAATAATTTTTTCATTTGCTTCCTCAACAGCTTGCTGAAGTAGGACTTCAGAGTTAATCTCAGCGTCCCAATGGTGTTCGAGATAATCGCTAATTGCTTGCGTCGCAATTTTACTGGCTTCTTGTCCACCAGCATGTCCTCCCATACCATCTGCCACAATAAAGAAACGCCCTTGCGGGTCGTAATAGAGGCAGTCTTGGTTCACTGCACGCATAACTCCGGTATCAGTTCGCCCATTAAAGCGACGTTTCATAGCCTTTTTTTTTAATAACCAGTGTACAAAATAAAAAATAATAGGTTTATTTTATCGGCTTATTGCATTCGATCCCAACGGTCTAAGCGTTTTAATAAACGAATGAATGCAAATCCTGAAGCTCCTGCGGCTAAAGCCATAATAACTGCTAAAACAATTAGTTCATTCACCAGTAAAATGGTTGCAGAAATAATAAAAGCAGACATGAGGAGGGTGTAATTTGTTCCCAACTGAACACCGCTCATCCGCCGTAGAATCCGATCGCTTTCAATGGAACGAACACGCAGACGCAAATCCCCTCTTTCGAGTTTATCAATCGACTCTTCGAGGCGACGAGGTAAACCCAATGCGGTTGAACTGACTTGGGCGGCTTGTCGTCCAATTTCATCGAGAAAAGTTTTATTGCTGTCGTAACCGTTATTATTCATAAGATCCATTGCATAGGGTTGAGCAACTGCCATAAAGTTAAATTCTGGGTCGAGACTTTTGCCAACGCCTTCAAGAGTGGAAAACGCTCTCATGACAAAGGTAAACGTGGCAGGAAAACGGAAGGGGTTATTATAAGCAATTTCGTATAAGTCATCACTAATTTCGGCAACTGATTGTTCCTCAAAGGGTTCATCCATGAAGTGATCCAACATATATTGGATGGAACGACGAACGGCGCTGGTATCTCCGACGGGGGCAAGGGCACCTAGTTCCACGAGAGACTGCATTACGCGATCGCCGTTTTTTTCGGCAATGCCAAATAAGGTCTCCATTAATTGTTCCCTAACATTGCCTTTAATTCGTCCCATCATGCCAAAATCATAAAAAATGAGTTGTCCTTGGGGACTCACTGCTAGGTTTCCCGGGTGGGGATCGGCATGAAAGAACCCATCATAAAGGAGCTGTTGCAGATAAGTTTCTGCGCCTAAACGGGCGATAACGCTCCGGTCTACACCTGCAGCATCAAGGGCTTCGTGATGACTGACTTTAATGCCGGGCACAAATTCTAAGGTTAAGACACGCAATGAGGTGTAACGCCAATAGACCCGAGGAACACGGACTTGTTTATAGTTTTGAAAGTTCCGACGAAACGTATCGGCATTCCGCCCTTCGTTAAGATAATCGGCTTCTTCCCAAAGAATGCGACAACATTCCTCATAAATGCCAATCCAATCGCGCCCCTTTCCCCAACGGGGATGATTTTGGAAATACCGGGCAATCCGCTTGAGAATCGCTAAGTCAATCGTAAATAATTTTTTCAGACCCGGACGCTGCACCTTGACCACAACTGTTTCCCCACTGTGCAGTTGGGCTTTATGCACTTGTCCTAAACTAGCTGCAGCAAGGGGAGTGGGGTCAAAACTTTGAAAGAGTTGGTCAACCGTTTTCCCTAAGTCTTCCTTAATAATGGCTTGGACTTGTTCAAAATCAAAAGCAGGGACTCGGTCTTGCAGTTTAGAGAGTTCCTGAACATACTCAATCGGGAAAATATCAGCACGGGTTGAAAAGAGTTGACCCACTTTGATGAAGGTGGGACCCAGTTCTAAGAGACTTTCCCGAATCCATACTGCTCTAGCTTGACGGCGGGCTTGCTTTTTTTCTTCGCTATAACCACCGATATAACTCCACTTTTTTCCTTCTAACCACAGTTTAAATAGAAGCGTTAAGACAAAAAACCAAATATCTAACCGTCGGCGGTTACGGGAGTAGTTTTCTTGATTCCAACGATAGGCTTTTTTCCCCGCTTCTGGGGAGGACGAAGAAGGGGAAGAGAGTTGTTGATTTAGAGGCTGATTCGATTTCTCAGAGAGCGCAGACACAGCACGATTCCTTGATAGCGTTTTGGCAGTAGAGTGCAGAGGAGAACTTGCTTAGAAAGAAACTCCTTTATGATTCTTTTTGACTTCGATAAGCGTTCAGTTCAGTGCGCAATGTTGCGACTGAGGCTCTTAACTCGTCAATCATCGCTTGCACATCTTCAGAAGAACGGCGAGTTGTGGTTTGCGTACTAGAAGCAGTACTCGTCTGAGTCGTGGTTCTAGTTGAGGTGGATTGAGCTTCGCTTTGTTCGGCGCGAGCCATCACTTCGTCGACAAACTCTCGCATGGCTTCTCGCTGTTTGGCTTCTAATTGTCCGAGTTCACTCAGACTGTTGGTGACCGTATCTTCTAAGCGTTCACCAAGGACTTCCGCAAAAGCGCGACCGACATAAAAGGCGTGCAAAGCAGGGTTACTCATAAAAAATAGTACGGATAAATGGCATTTGTAGGTTTCGTAACAAATTATAACGTGCAGATTAAAAGGAAAGCGTTTCTGCAGCCAAATTTCACTAAGAATACGACTTAGGTCGAACCTAACAAGGTTTTCAACAAACGTTGAGAATCCGGGATTAATAATGCCAATCTTCTCCCAGCGGAAAACATTGCTCCAAATGAGGAGGTTAGGCAAGTAACGGCTAGGCTCATCTATCTAATTATTTCCAGAGAAGACTAAAGAGAAACAATTTTCTCTGATTCTTTAAGTTATTCTAATTTTTCTCCTTAAAATTTTGCAATTAATTCTTTTTTGTTATCGATGAATTGATGATTCAATTGTAAAAAAATAATGATCATTTCAAGCATATACTGTTTTGCGCGATCGCGCTCCTGCAAAATTTGAAATTCTGTCTCCTAAACCATCCCTATCCTGGGGAGGGGGATAGATCAAATGAAGAATAACAGTTACAATAGCTCCTTAATCTAAAAAGCTGTAATTGATCGCTTTTTAAATTTGAAAATAATCCTCTTTTGACGGAGCATGAAAATGAAAAAAATAAGTTGCTTGATTTTAACTTCTCTTTCCTTACTACTTGTTTCACCAACCCTTGCCCATAGCATCTGGCTAGAAAAAGAAGAAGAAGAAGAATTAACGATCAAATATGGTCATGTCGAAAAAGAGTTTGAGGGCTACGATCCCAATAAAGTAAAAACCGTAACTGCTTTTGCTCAAAGTGGGGACCAAATGAGTGTAGAAATGATTCCTCAGGGAGAAAAAATGATTTTAGAGACTGAGGCATCTCCGAGTTTAGTTGCGGTTACTTTTGATAATGGATATTGGGTAGAAACTGCAGACGGTTGGCAAAATATTTCTAAACAAGAAGTCGATAGTTATATTAGTTCTAGTCACACTTATAAATATACTAAAGCTCTTTATCAATGGTCATCTTCTTTTATTCAGCCCGTTGATTTGACCTTAGAAATTGTTCCTCTTAATAATCCTTTTACTCTTAGTTCTGGTGAAGAGCTTAAACTTAAAGTTTTATACGAAAAAGAACCTCTATCTCAAGTAAAACTTACGTATAATGGAGCTGAAGGAAATGTTATAGAAACCGATAAAAATGGAATCGCGTCTATTTCCTTAAGTGACTCGAAATTACATTACATTGAAGTGAATCATCGCTACTCTGTTGAAAATAACCCCAAAGCAGACGAAATTGCTCATTCATCAACCTTAACATTTGAGCTCGATTAATTAAAGGACTCAATACAAATTATTTTGTTTTCATCCGCTGAGTTAGAGATTATGCTGCTGTTGTTAGAACTTTAGATTTTTACAATTTGCAAAATATCCAAATTGTTCAATAAAGTGCGATCTTCACTAATATGAGGAAATTTTAATTGAGAGTCGGGCACTCCTCTAGCTAGCTGTCGTTTCCGAACGATATTAAAACTGCCTGAAGCTAGCACATGTAAGCGGGGTGGGGGCACTAAGTCTTGACGCTTCTCACCATAGCGCGGGTTAATTTCTTTGAGTAATTCATCAAACCTTTGTAAGAATTGAGTTAAGTTGGGTAAAGATCCTTCTGGTGGGAGTTCGATATTGAGAATGTAGTGAGCAGGGGTTTCCTTTTCCGAAAGGGTAAGACAAAAGTCTTCTAAAGTGAGATTAAATTCGGTTTGCAAACGCTGTATTGCTTCTACGGCATGGGCTTCCGTGGTTTTTTCCACTGTGGAAGAAATCAGTCCACCACGGCGATGACGAAAGACAATCAGTGGCGCTTGATGGTAAAACCCCACCACTTCTACAACATCCCCATTATCGTAGCGGTAAAACCCACTGTAGTTCGTGACGAGAATACGGTAGCGCTGTCCGACTTCCACTTCTGTGGCGAGGAGTGTTTGGGGATGGGTGGCTTCCCATTCGGCTTCAGGAATAAATTCAAAAAAACCAGTTCCGACGGCGAGGATACTCCCATCGACATCGAGATCCGGATAAATACTGTAGGTGGCTTCAGCAGAAGCATAAGCAGCACCAAAAACAGGGGTATTTTCCAGGTAGTGGGGGAAGCGTTGGAGGTAAAAGTCTGAGGTTCCTCCCCTTGCTGTAGCGATATAAGAAAGGTTTTTCCAAACTTGGGGCGGGGTGAGTCGTCCTTGGGTGCTTAAAATCGTTTGCAATTGTTGGGCGCGTTGCGGTTGGGGTTGCAGTTGTTTTTCTAGTTCGTTGCGCAGGTGAGAATCTAGCTTCAGCCAAGCGGGAATCGTTCCCATTTTGAGATCGTGAATGAAGTCATCGCCATACTGTTCAAGATATTGGCAAGTGCGAAGAATCAGCATTGGAAAATTAGCAACAATTCCTCCGGTTTCTCGATTTTGGAGGGCGAAGAGAAGGCAGAGATAATGACGGGCTAAACTATCCCTAATTTGTAAGGTTTCGTAAGGATTGGCAAAGAGTTGTTGGTAGATCCATTTCCCCATTTTTAAGACCCCAGCCGAACCACTACCATAAGGAATTCCTCCTGAGGTATAACCAGAAATATGGGTACTGTTGGTAAGAAGAAGTTTCCTGAGATGGCTACCTCTTTTTTTTAAGGCACTGCTAAGAAAGCCCATACTAATTAAGTTGGCCCAACCGAGTGAATTTTGAAATTTTTTCGTCACCGGAATGAGTTTTTGTTTTCCGGTAGAACCGCTGGTCGCGTTGAAATAAGTGACGCGATCGCGCGTTAAAATATTGGCTTCTCCGGCTGCCATCCGTTGAATGTAAGATTCATATTGATCGTAGCTGCGAGGGGGAATGCGCGATCGAAATTCAGCAACGGTTTTAATCGCACGCAAGTTTTCTTCCTGTCCCAAAAGAGTATCTTGATGATTCGCTAAGACTTGTTTGAGAAAATTTTCTTGAGTTGTCGCAACCGTCTTAGTTTGTTGTTCAAATTGGGCTTTTGCCAGTTGAGAAGTCTGACTTAAAATTCTTAATAAAAGATTCGACATTAGGATTAAAGGTATAATTAATGTAGGTTAAATTAGGCTTGATTAACGATGAGCGAAACAATTCAAAAAATTGATATCTCTGATTTATCCTTAGAGACTTTTTTTAGATCAAAATACAACAAAACTGTTCCCATTATCGTGACTGGCTTACTAGGAAAAGATACACAATGGGACTTAAATTATCTTTGTCAAACCATTGGCGACAACAAATTTTTATTTCGACATTACGGATCCCAGCGCTATCAAACCGATAAACAGCAGTGGCAGAGTATTGGGAGTGGGGTAGATGTACGAGAAATGTCGTTTCATGAGTATGCCGAAATGCTGCGCAATGGTCAAGCCAAAAGCGAAGATATTTATTTAGCAAAAGCGTCTCTCAAAGATACGCCGTTGAGTCAAAGCCCTTCCTTACAAACACTCGGTTCTAAATTGAGCTTGAAACCCGTCACTGACTATCGAATGTATATGGGACACGGGGGACATACGGCTTCTCTTCATTACGATATTGTTCATGGCACCCTTTGTCAGCTTTACGGTCAGAAAAAAGTGATTCTTTTTCCTCCTCGGGTTACCCAATCTTTATATCCGTTTCCGATTTGGGTTCATTTAACCCATGGCATGAAGCTACGGTGTTGTTATAGTCAGGTAGATCTAGAGGCAAAAGATTTGACAAAATTTCCTCGGTTAAAGACGGCCTTAAAGGAACAGCAAACCATTACCTTAAAGGCGGGAGAAGTGCTTTTGATTCCGGTGGGCTGGTGGCACGAAATTATTACCCTCGATACCGATGAAATGTCTTGTTCGGTGAGTCGGTTTTGGCAAGTTTCTCCCCAAAGCGCAGCCTATTTTTCTTGGCAACGTTTGCGACCTATCTTAGGGAATATTCTTGCCTTACCCCACTTAATCCAGATGATGATTAAGCAATTCTTAAAACAGCCCAATTGGACAACAATCCAGCAAATTTTGTATAGAATCTAAAAAGGAATCTGAGGAAGATAGGAGTGATGATTGTTCTAATTAGCTTTATTGCTGCTTTTGTGGCTGCTAGTTTGGTGGAATACTGGATCCATCGTCTAATGCATGTGTCTCAAAAATTGGGAGAACGTCACCGGGATCACCATCGTCGCAATGAAGGACAAGGGGTGGTCTGGGAATTCTTAGACTATGTTAGGGGAGGCGCGATCGCGATGGTACTGCCATTTTTCATTTCTCTCGAAGTGGGAAGCGGTTGGCTACTCGGGGCACTGGCTTATGCTGCCTTTTCTGCTTATGCCCACCAACTGCAACACGAAAATCCCACCCGCTGCTTTTGGATGAAAATGCCGGTTCACTATGTTCATCATAAATATGGGATGTGGCATCATAATTTTGGCCTCGGAGTAGACTGGTGGGACCATGTTTTTGGCACCTACAAGCTAGTGGATTGGTTGACAGAAGAAGAACTGTCCCAGCAATCTGGATACCTTGCCCTGAAATGGTGGTAGCTTTAGTTGATTGCAATGATTGGCGGAACTTAATCTCCTGATCAGGCTATTCTCAGTTCCCAATCGTACAATTTTCTCAACACTTGTTTTAGAAAGGAGAGTGACGTTGAGTTACTTCCAAGAAGCGAAAGCACACTTCATTGCAAGCCATCAAAACCCAATTAATCAAGTTTTGCATCACATCGTTAATATCCTTGTCTTTGTAGGAATCGGCTGTTTATTCATCGATTGGCGACTCAGCCTTGTTTGCGGAGTCCTGACCCAAGTTTTCGCCATTGGCGGACACATCTTTTTCGAGAAGAACGAACCGGCATTTAAACAGTATCCCGGCATTGTCATTCTGGCTTCTATGTCGTGGTCATTTGAAAACTGGTTTGGTTTACGTCAGTTAGTCCAACGAGCGAACAAACAATCGAGTTAAAAACGGTATTGAAAACCTTTGTGAGGAGTCTTCATTAATGTATAACGGCTTACTAGTCATCGACGCGGATGCCCATAAATTAGAAAATCCGCTCATTTTACGAGATTATCTCGAACCGGAATATCGCGATCGCGTAGGGTTAGTGGTCGATAGTTTAGGCGATCAACGCGCCAGAATCGTCGATTATAATCCTCAAACTCAAACTAACGATTTTGTGCGGATGTTCCCGCAACCCCAAGGCTTAGGCAAAGGCGGATTTCGGAACCTTCACCCTGACACAACTTTAGGGGCAATGTTTAATAAAGTGCGGATCCAACACATGGATGAAGAAGGGGTGGATGTCCATGTTATTTACGGCACTTTAAACCTCATTTTTTCTAGTATTTTAGATAAAGATCTCGCGATCGCGCTGTGTAAAGCCTACAACAACTACATGGCAGATGATTGCAAAGGTTATGACAATCGTCTGCAACCCATTGGCGTGATTCCCCTGCAAGATGTGGATGAAGCGGTTAAAGAAATGTATCGTTGCGTCAACGAACTGGGGATGATTTCCGTGGCGGTTGCGCCCAACCTGCCCATTCCTCATCCCAAAGCACCGGATGCCTTCCCAGATATCCGCACCGCAAAGTCAATTTCTCATCCTGATTTCCGTCCGATTCTGCAAGCAGCAGTTGACCTCGATATTGGATTAGGTATTCATGGGGGACCCGGTTCTTACATGGTCGGCGGCTTAGCCGATCATACCGAAACCTTTGTCCTCACTCATATTTTTGTTCAACGCAATCAGCAGCAACTGGCCTTAGCACGGATGGTGTTTGATGGGGCATTGGAACAGTTCCCGAACCTGCGTGTCGGCTTCCTGGAAGGGGGATGTGGTTGGGTGCCCGATCTCGCCCATGCCTTCCACGAACACTGGGAAAAACGGATTCGCGACTTCGATCCGAAACATCCCTATCGTCCTTCTTTAATGGACTTCACGAAGTTGATGGTGCAGGAACAGGGTGGACAAAACAACGTCAATATTATTTCCCAAGCGCGGAACTTATTTGATCTGTTGTGGAACAAGCAACATGATCCTACCCAAATTGAAGATTCTAGTCTCTACGAACATTACGATTTACGCCATCGCGATCCGTTAGAGTATTTTGAACGGGGACAAATCTTCACTTCCTTTGAATCGGATGATCCGGGTCCGGCGTATCTTCCCCAAGCAATGGGCGAAATTGGGAAGCATATTACTTGCTTCTCCGGCGACTATGGGCATTGGGATGGTGTCTTAAGAAATTGCGTCACCGATGCAGCAACGGTTGCCAATTATGATCGCGATCATCTTGCCCTTTTATTAGGCGGAAATGCGCTAGATCTTTACGGTCAACGCTTGCGGAATGTTCTACCCGAAAACCTTGCGGTTGCTGCAACTCGTGCCAGTTAAAGCAATCGTTGAGTCATCCGTACTCCCGACTGCAACGGGAGCCTGCGGATGACCGTTGTTAAAAAATTTGTAACTGCCGAGGTAGTCGAATCTAGACGAAAATAATGACCTCACCTCGGAGAACCTGGGTTAAAACTTGCAGAAGATTGCGACCTTGTTTTCTAGCTGTAGAAAGAACTGAACGAATTT